>JBCDDS010000009.1:0-54169 GCA_039180185.1 Pseudomonadota bacterium
CATTTCGGTTCGAAGCTCCATAGGATCAGACGAACCAAGCCGCGCAAGATGCGACAGAATCGCCATCGGCTCCACGCCGCGCTCTCGAAGGTCGCGCAACGCTAGCGTGCCGAGACGTTTGGACAGCGCTTCTCCTTGCGGGCCTGTCAGCAACGAGTGGTGCGCAAAATTAGGAACCGTCCCGCCAAGCGCTTCGACAATCTGAATTTGCGTCGCTGTATTGGTGACGTGATCGGATCCACGCACAACATGGGTGACTCCCATCTCCGTGTCGTCCACCACTGAGGCCAAAGTGTAGAGCACTTGCCCATCACCACGGATCAAAACCGGATCGGATACAGACGCCGCATCAATCGACGTATTGCCCAGAATACCGTCAGTCCACTCGATACGATCTTGATCGAGCTTGAACCGCCAGACCCCACTGCCTCGCTCGGCCCGTAGCTTTTCCTTCTCCGCGTCGGAGAGCGATAGGGCAGCGCGGTCATAAACCGGCGGTTTGCCCATGTTCAGTTGTTTTTTGCGCTTCAGATCGAGCTCTGTCGGGGTTTCGAACGCTTCATAAAAACGATCGATGGCGCGTAACTTATCAGCAGCCTCGGCGTAGCGATCCAAGCGCTCTGATTGCCGTTCCACCCTGTCCCAAGTCAGACCCAACCATTCCAAATCCTGCTTAATTGCATCGACATACTCCTCCTTCGAACGCTCTGGATCGGTGTCGTCTATCCGCAGGATGAAGGTACCGCCCGCCTTGCGCGCGATCAGATAGTTCATCAGGGCGGTTCGCAGGTTTCCAACATGCAGAAAGCCGGTCGGAGAAGGTGCAAAACGGGTGGTGGTCATGTCGTGTCTCCTCGTCGCGCGGCACATCTCACAGCATGGCCAATTTGTCTAGAGTTCGAGCCGTGGTTTAACCGCGCGCCGGCCATGCGCGATGCTCGTCATCAATGACGAAGTCATGCGCATGTGTGGCTTTGGCCTCATGGGCACGTAGATGTGGGTGATCAGGGGGTAGATCAGGATGAGAATGTGCGATTTCGCCACCGCTGTCCGCAGGCCAAAGACGCATAGCAGCGATTGCAGACAGCAACGCTATTGCGCCCATGAGCATAAGACTAGCCCCCAAACCCAAAACGACACCGACCCAGCCTGCGAGAGGGTAGCATATGAGGTAGCAAGCATGGCTAAGTGCGAACTGTGCCGCAAAAATCGCGGGTCTGTCCTCGGCGTGTGCGGATCGACGCAAAAGCCGCCCGGCAGGCGTCAAAATGGACGAATAAAGAAGACCAAGCCCCGCCCAGCCGATAAGGAAAACGGCCCACGACATATTTGCCGTAAGCCCAAAACCCAGCGCTAGACTAAGCAAACCCAAACCGAGACCACCATACAACATCACGGGTCGATCTGATTTCGTTTCGAGTAAGCGTGGCAACATCAAAGCCATCACCATGGAACCGGCGCCAAAAGCGGCCAACGCAATGGCCAGATCGGATTCAGATCCGCCAAAGACGCCGCGTACGACCACCACAGTGTTGACGAAAACATAACCACTGCTTGCCGCCGCCAATAGATTTAAGGCCAACAAGCCGCGCAAACGTGGTGTGGCTAAGTAAATTCGAACACCACGCGTCAAACGCTCTCTGAAGGGGCGCTCCTTGCTCGGTGTTTGCGGCGGTAGGGCCGCGACAAGGATCAATACTGCGGAGGCTGCGAAACCAAGAACCGTGCCCATAAACAGCCAGTTGTAACTCACTACCGTCAGCAAAAGACCAGCAATTACGGGGCTGGCCAAATTTTCGACATCATAAGCAAGGCGAGAAAGAGACAAAGCTCTGGTGTATTGAGCCTCGTCAGTCAGCACGTCAGGGATTGTCGCCTGAAAAGCAGGCGTGAATGTCGCTGATGCAGCCTGCAGCACGAAAATCAAGACGTAGATCTGCCAAATCTCGGTGACAAAAGGCAGGCTAAGCGCGATCACCCCGCGCACAACATCGGCCCCTACCAAGACCCATTTGCGCGGCACATGTTGTGCAAACGCTTGCACGACTGGGGCGAGACCCACGTACGCCACCATCTTTATTGTAAGCGCGGCGCCCAAAACCGCACCGGCCATTTCTTCAGCAAGATCGTAAGCCAGAAGACCGAGCGCGACTGTCAACAGGCCAGTGCCAATCAGCGCTATCACCTGCGCGGAGAATAGCCGGGCAAACACCGGATGTTTCAGCAAATCAAACACGTTCAAATCGTAAGACGAGATTCATGCCGCGCCAAGTCAGATTGGACGATAACTGCATGGGGTTGCCGAAAAGATCGGCACTCTTGTGCTAAAACCTGCTGATCACGAAGATGGGACCGTCTCTACTCTTATCAATTAGTGTCAGAACGCTATGGTTTAGCTCCGAAGGAGAGTTTCAATGACCAAGCCTATTTCCCGCCGGTCTATGTTGGCCGCAACCGCAACAGTATCTATGTCAGCCGCTGTACCTGCCTGGGCAGCAGCGCCGATGCTTGGTGCGGCAACACCTAAGTTCAATCGTTTCAAACTTGGCGCTTTTGAGGTGACAAACCTTTTGGTTGGCACGCGCACTGTCGAAAATCCACACAATATCTTTGGTTTGAATGTCAGTGATCAGGAATTCGAAGCGGCGTCCAAAGCCGCATTGATCCCATCAGATAAAGTGCAGTTCTTCTTCACCCCGACAGTCGTGAACACGGGCGAGACGTTAATTTTATTCGACACCGGTCTCAGCGCTGAGAGCATAACTGACGCTTTGGGCGAAGCTGGCTATACAGCAGATATGGTCGATCATGTGATTATAACGCATATGCACGGTGATCATGTCGGCGGTATGATCAATGGCGGCGCGGCGACTTTCCCGAATGCCGTCTATTCTACCGGCGCGGTGGAATTTGACGCCTGGACGAAGGTGGAAAATGCGCTTTTTGACAGCAACGTACGCCCATTTGCCGAAAAAACGACGATGATGGATGATGGCGCGAGTGCGTTTTCAGGACACACCGCTATGGCGGCATTCGGGCATACGCCTGGACATATGGTGCATATGATCGAAAGTGACGGACATGCATTGTTGATCACAGCCGATCTTGCCAACCACTACATCTGGTCGCTGGCGCATCCTGATTGGGAAGTCACATTCGATGTCGATAAAGCAGCTGCGGCTGTTTCGCGGCGGCGGGTTCTCGATATGTTGGCGGCGGATAAGATTCCTTTTGCCGGGTATCATATGCCGTGGCCGGGTGTCGGCTTCGTCGAGACAAGAGGAGAAGGCTTCCACTATGTCCCGAGTTCCTATCAGATGATGCTTTGATTAAGTTTGCAATCTGACATTCAGTAATGAACGTCTTCGCAAGCTGTTCGCAGCCCATTTCTCAATAATTGCAAAAACTTTGGCACAACTTCGCATTGCGGTTACAAGCAGTTGCGCGCATTGTGAATTGACGTCCTTTTGGAAGTTTATACCTAATGGGATCGACAGCGATAAGGATGATATAATGAGCATAATGCGTAGTCGACTTGCGGGTTACGATGCTGTTTCGTCTCTGTTTTCTTACGTAGCGGTCGTTATCGCTCTTACATTCGTTGCATCAAACGCCGAAGCGCAGGGTCGTGATTTTCTGCAAGATTTTGATCACCCCACCATTCATGAGTTCAACTTCTCCTCCAGCTCCGCAGAAAGCGAACAAAAACCTATTCAGTATAACTTTCCCGATAAAGAGGCCGAGAAGTACAACAGCCGCAGAGACAACAAGTTCCACGTTGATCCAAAGATTTTTGGCTTCACGATTAAAAATCGAGGCGAAGACTTTAGATAATCGTTGGCCCAGGCGAAAGTCGGGGAACGGTTATACTAACCATCGGTTTTGTTTCAGCCACAGCTCAGGACTTGATCGCAACCGCTCAACTAATCGCGAATTTCTGTAGCTTGAAGCGTATTCGCCTGACCTAGGTAGCGTTTTTTATTTTTAAAATCAGTAATTTAATTTATTGTTACAATTTATAACGTTTTCCTCACATGCCATCATCGCACCTGTGAATTGAACGTACATTTCCGACCCATACCTGATTACCAACGAAACACGAAGTTGGAGATTTGAAATGTTTAGAAAAATTGCAAATGCCGTTATTCGTCCTGGTCTTGTAAGCTTGATGTTGGCCGTTCCGGTCGGCGGAGCCATCGCATTCACTCCGGTAGCCGCGGAGGCAGGAAGCAGCTTCAAGGTAAAGAAATTCAAGAAGCATCATTCCTTTAAGCATAGTAAGTTCAAAGGCAAAAAATTCGCGAAGTCAAAAGGTTACTATAAATACGGCGGTCACAGCCCAAGCGTCGCGTTCAAATTCAAAAAGTTTAAAAAGTTTCACTAAAACCCACAAGGTTGTCCCCCGCTTTTGACCAACGCCAGCAGCACTTTAGGTCAAATGCGAAATGGCCCTGCTCCCCGGCAGGGCCTTTTTCTTTGTTAAGAGCCTAATGGATGTGCGGTTCTATCTTTGCGCTTGTTTCGCAGGGAGCATTCAACTCATTCCGTTTTGGTTTCGTCCTCAGAGTCTTCTGTACTCGAAGCGGAAGCTTGTTCGGCTAATGCACCGTCTTCCCAGCGTCCGGTGGCTTGCTCACCACTTGCGTATCGCATGGTGCCCTCACCCTGACGCTTGCCTTTAAGAAAACTTCCCTCATAAATATCGCCGTTGGTGTAAGTCGCCACGCCTAAGCCCGAGATTTCACCGCCGCGCCATTCGCCTTCATACTTAAAGCCGTCCTTCATAACGATTTTACCTGATCCGTGACGCTGGCCTTGTTCGAAGCCACCCTCATAAATGGAACCATCAGCGTAGGTTGCCTTGCCCTGACCGTGGCGCTGTCCGTCGAGCCATTCACCCTCGTATCGATAGCCGTCAGGAAAGGTCATCACACCAACACCATTATTTTGGGCATTGCGAAACTCGCCTTCATAAACAAGCCCGTTGGTATAAGTGGCTTTGCCCGCGCCTTCGATAACGCCTCCGGCCCATGCTCCTTCGTAAGTGGAGCCATCGGGATATGTCACCTTGCCCTGCCCGTGGGCCAGATCGTCAAGAAAACCGCCGACATAAATGGAACCGTCTGGATAGGTGACTTTGCCCTCACCTGAGATGCGGCCAGCCTTCCAAGTGCCCTCGTACCGGTACCCATCCGAACCAACGAAAGTTCCCTGACCGTGGCGCTGATCATCCAGAAATTCGCCTTCGTAGATGTCGCCGTTGCCGTATTTGACACTGCCTTGTCCTTCGCGTCGGCCCGAAACCAAAGCACCTTGATAAATATCACCATTTGGTTGAATGACTTTGCCCTCGCCCGTGATCTGCCCGGCAGACCAGAGACCTTCGTAGACAAGACCGTCCGGCATTGAAAGCTTGCCCTGCCCATCACGCGCGCCGTCGCTCACCTCTCCATTGTAAACCGCGCCGTCTGAGTAAGTGATGCGCGCAATGCCCTGCTTCACGCCGTTGAGCCAATCGCCCTCGTAACTGTAACCACCAGGACTTTCCATTCTACCACGGCCGTGGTGCATCGCGTTACGAAAACCACCCTCATACCGCACGCCGTTGGCATATAGCGCGACGCCGTCGCCGGTGATTTTACCGTCCTGCCACATACCTTCATAAGTGCCGCCATCCGAAAACACGATCTTGCCAAGACCTTCGGGTTTGCCCTTGGCGAACGTTCCCTCGTAGACCGAGCCGTTCGGAAACTGCGCAATACCTTCGCCCTTGATTTCGCCATCAACCCAATCGCCGGTGTATTTATAGCCATTGGGGAGCGAATAGGTACCAGTGCCGTGCTGTAACCCATCCCGGAATGTACCCTCGTACAAACCACCGTCTTCATACTGCTTGGATTGCACTTCGCCGTCTTGCGCAAGCGACGCACCAGACGCGATCAGAAAAAACGACCCTGCAAATGCAATGCTTGTTGTTACATTTTTCATACCTGTGTCTGACACCCCGCTTAACGCGCCCCCTGCCATCCAATTTGCCAAAGCCTAGTCAACCCTGCACCGACTGACAACGGGTTTTCGGCGATACATGTCCGGTTTCGACTTTCCCTCGCATGATGATCTGCTACATCAAGCTTGGTCTATAATTGCCAAGGCGCATGTTTTTCATGGCTAACCGTTTTCGTCTGACATTGGCACAGTTGAATCCCACCGTCGGTGATCTTGAGGGCAACGCTCAAAAGGCACTTGAGGCGTGGCGCGTTGGTCGTGAGGCTGGCGCCAACATGGTGGCTCTGACGGAGATGTTTATAACGGGCTACAATACGCAAGATCTTGTAATGAAACGTGCTTTTCACGATGCGGCCGTTGCACAGATCAAACAGTTGGCGCGCGAGTGCAAAGACGGTCCAGCGCTTGCGATTGGTGGTCCCGCTGTTGAAGACGGAAAGCTCTACAATGGCTACTACGTTTTAAGTGGCGGTCGTGTAGTTTCGACAGTTTTGAAGCACAATTTGCCCAATGAAACCGTTTTCGATGAGGTGCGCGTTTACGATGTTGGACAGATCGGCGGACCTTACGCGGTCGATGACGTGCGTATCGGCTCTCCTATTTGTGAGGATAGCTGGCATGAAGATGTGCCCGAAACACTTGCTGAAACCGGCGCAGAGTTCCTGCTCGTCCCAAATGGATCTCCTTACTATCGGGGTAAACTTTCAACTCGCCACGCAATTATGGTGTCACGCGTGGTCGAGACAAAACTGCCGCTGATCTATCTCAATATGGTTGGTGGACAGGATGATCAGGTCTTTGACGGGGGCACGTTTGGGCTCAACCCTGACGGTGCTTTAGCGTTTCAGATGCCAATGATGCTTGAGGATTACGCCCATGTTGATCTGATAAAGGACAATCATGGCTGGCGTATCGAACAGGGCGCTTTGGCATCCATCCCAGACACAATGGAGCTTGATTACCACGCCATGGTCTTAGCCTTGCGTGACTACATGCGAAAAACTGGTTTCAAGAAGGTGCTTCTTGGCCTGTCAGGCGGAATCGATAGTGCCATAGTTGCAACCATTGCCGCCGACGCGCTTGGGCCCAGGAATGTGCGATGCGTGATGCTACCGTCCGAATATACGTCGCAAGCCTCACTTGATGACGCCAAGGCTCTCGCGGAAAACCTTGGGTGCCAATACGATTACATTCCGATCTCGGAAGGGCGTCTGGCGATTACGAACACGCTTGCACCGTTCTTTGAGGGAACTGAGCCGGATGTGACCGAGGAAAACCTGCAATCCCGCTTACGTGGGCTGCTTCTGATGGCGCTGTCGAACAAGTTTGGTGAAATGCTTTTGACCACGGGCAACAAATCTGAGGTCGCAGTGGGTTACGCGACGATCTATGGCGATATGTCCGGTGGCTACAACCCGATCAAGGATCTCTACAAGACCCGCGTCTTTGACATATGCCGCTGGCGCAATGCCAATCATCGGGACTGGATGAAGGGAACGGACGGCGCAATAATTCCCGATAACATTATTCAGAAACCGCCCACAGCGGAGCTGCGCGAAGATCAAAAAGACAGCGACTCTCTTCCCGAATACGCCATTCTCGATGGTATCCTGGAAATCCTCGTTGATCAGGATGGGTCAATAGAGGACTGCCTAAACGCGGGCTACAGCCGTGAAGATGCCAGAAAGGTCGAGCACTTGCTCTACATCTCGGAATACAAAAGATTCCAATCGGCCCCCGGCACGCGACTCTCGAAAAAAGCTTTCTGGCTCGACCGCCGTTACCCTATCGTGAATATTTGGCGAGATAAGAATTAAGAGCGCAATTTGCATTTGTCGTTCGATACGTCTGCTTTGCGAATAAATACTGCCGTTCGATCGCTGTCTGTGAATAACCGCTTTGCGCACTTCGCTACAGCGGCAAAGAACTCCATGGACGGAAAGCAGAGTTTCGCTGAATGTGTAACCAATACTGTTGCTGACGTTTGTCGGTCGTCTAGTTGTACTTTTCCACCTCACTCACCAAGATGAGCGGCTTTCCACCTGTTGAGATCCTGACAGCATCTGCATCAAGCTCCTCTTTGATAGCCGGTGTCAGAACCGACGAAAGTTCTTCCATTGAACTGAACGACATAGTGAACATCTGATAGAAGCCCGGTGAACCTTGATCATTTCCAAGGATTTTGCTTACGATAAACGGTTTTCCTGTCCTCTCTTTAATTAATTGGGCGTGACCCTTGTACTCCAAGTCGAATACTTCGGTATTTTCCGGGTGGGGGTAGAGCACGTAGAGATTGATTATGCGTTCTGCTTCAGTTTCTGTATCAGAGTGGGTAACATTTAACTCCTCTGCTGCGGAAAAAGTTATGCCCGTCTGTGCGAAGATCAGGGTCAATATTACGATACAGATGTATTTCATTATTCCTCTCTGGGTCGGGTTTGATCTCGATGGTCGGTTCGCACTTAATTGCGATCAGGCGATCTTTAGATAGGGCTTTACATCTGCATTGAAGCGCTATTGATCTTGTGCGCTGAGGCAGCAGTTGAAACTGCCACCTCTACGTCAAATCTGGTCATCTCAGCGGACTTACATCACAACGCCGTCGATGCGTTCTTTATGGCGCGGCGGATGCTCATATAAGTCGCGCAACGGCATAGGTTCCCGCTCATCGCTGCATCGATGTCGTCGTCCGTGGGATCCGGAGTTTCCTCGAGCAGCGCGGCCGCCGCCAGGATTTGCCCGGACTGGCAATACCCGCATTGGGGCACGTCAATCGCCTGCCATGCGGCAATAACTGCTTCAGCAGCAGCACCGGATGCCCCTTCGATTGTCGTGACCAAAGCGCCGTCGAGACTGTCATGCGGCGTGACGCAAGACCGGGTTGGCACGCCGTCCACGTGCACGGTGCAAGCACCGCACTGCGCAACGCCGCAACCGAACTTGGTTCCCTTCATCTTCAGGTGATCTCTGAGCACCCAAAGCAAGGGAGTGCCCTCTGCAGCGTCGACTTCTTTGTTTTCGCCGTTGATATTCAATGTGATGGCCATGTTGGACCTCCTGGATTTAGCTGTTGCGCGACAGGCGGAAGCGATCCGCGCCGAGGATCGGCAACGTTCGAACACGCTGGCCAGTGGCGGCAAATATTGCGTTTGTCAGGGCTGGAGCAGCGGGCGGTGTCCCTGGTTCTCCGACGCCTGCAGGTGGGGCGTTTGAGGCGACGATTTCCACGTTGAAGGCGCGCGGAGCCTCCTCCATGCGCATCAGGCGCCAATCGGGGAAATTCCATTGGTCGACTGCGCCATCAGTATAGGTGATGTCACCGTAGAGCGCATTCGACAGCCCATAGAGCACTCCGCCTTCTATTTGAGCGCGCACATGCTTCGGGTTGACCACGGTTCCTGCGTCTACTGCGAGCCAAACGCCTGGAATGCTTATCTCGCCTTCTGCATCCACCGCGATTTCGACGATGGTCGCCACGTAGGTCAGAAAGGAACGATGTGCCGCAATCCCAAGGCCGTGACCTTCTGGCAAGTCGCGTCCCCAACCGGACATATCGGTAGCCAGCCTGATGACATTCGACAGTCGCTCGGTCTCGATCGGGTATACTTCCAAAGATGCATCATAGTTAGGGTATTCTGCCCCTTCCTGGGTCGGATCGACGGTCCGTGGTTCACCGATCAACTCCAGTAAATAGTCCTTTGGATCACGCCCGGCCGCGTGGGCGAGTTCGTCGGCAAAGCTTTGCACGCCGAACGCGTGCTGGATATTGCACACCGACCGGAGCCAGCCAATGCGGAGATCCTCATTCGAACGACCGGATTCCACGCGCAGATTGGGAGCTGCAAAAGGTGTGTCGGTTGCGCCGAGGTTCATCTCTAAGGCCGATGGCTGATCGGCGCCGGGCGCGAAGGTCGAGGAAATCGTTGGAAACACGGTGCGATGCAGGAATGCAGTACAGGTCCCATCGGCATCCAAGCCGGCTTCGAACCGTTGGGCGCTGCCCGCGTGGTAGTAGCCGTGACGGATATCATCCTCGCGCGTCCAGGTTACTTTGACGGGACGCCCGACCTCACGCGAGATGAGCGCGGCTTCGACGACAAAATCCGGTTTCGATTTTCGACCAAAAGCACCGCCAAGCCATGTTGCGTGCACAGTCACGTCCTCAACGGCGACCCCCAAGACTTGAGAGAGGACATTGCGGGCCGTTTGCGGGTCCTGAACGGGTGCCCAGCACTCAAGCTTGCCGTCTGTCCATTCCGCCGTCGCACTTGGCGGCTCCAGTGGTGATTGGGACATATGCGGCACATAGTATTCTGCTTCAACGCGTGTCGCGGCGGCGGCGAGGGCTGCGTCGAAATCGCCCCTGTTCCGGCGGACATCGCCCGGCTGACGCGCCGTGGCTTCCAACTCTGCCCGGCGGGTATCCGAGCTGGCGCCCGCGTTCGGCCCGTCCAGCCATTTGATCTCCAACGCGGCGCGCCCCTGTATCGCAGCCCATGTGTCTGATGCCACAACCGCAACACCGCCCAAAGCTTTGAACAGCGCCGGCGGCTCAAGGTCGGGCAATTGCACGGTGTCCAGCACGCCTGGCACGGCTCTGGCCGCAGCGTCGTTGACCGCTCCAGTCTTTCCAAAGACTTGCGGGGGACGCGCAATTACCGCGTACACCATGTTCGGGCGATCCACATCGATCCCATAGGTACTGTCGCCGCGTACGATGCGTGGCACTGTCAAGGACGGAATCGGTTGGCCGATATAGCGCCATTGCTCCCGCGTCTTGAGCCCAACCTCCGGTTCAGCAGGTACGGTTTGCGTGCTGGCGGCGCTCGCGAGTTCGCCATAAGTCTTCTGTCTACCGCTTTCCGCGTGGGTGACCACGCCGAGCTCAACAACGCAAGTTTGTGCATCCACGTTCCATGTTTCGGCGGCGACGCGGGTCAGCATGGTGCGCATGGCGGCCCCGGCCACGCGGAGACGGTGAAAGTTGTAGCGTACGGACCGTGACCCATCGGTGTTTTGGTCGCCGTATCTCGCATCGCCCAAGGCTTGCTCGATCTCGACATTTTCCCATGGCGCGTCGAGTTCATCTGCGACGATCTGGGCCATGGCAGTCCAGGTCTGCTGGCCCATTTCAGAGCGATGGCAGGTAATCTTGACCGTTCCATCCTCGCCAATTGCAACCCAAAGGGACGGCAATGCGTCACCACCTGCAACATCCGACAGAGGGTTGGCGTCTTGCGCCCGCGCCGTCCCAGCCAATGCCACGTTGAGCAGTATGCCGCCCGTAGCGCCCAAGAAACCGCGCCTGCTGATATTGGATATAACGGGGCCATTTCCACTTGTTTGCCGCATGGATGTTAGACCACTTGGTGCGAGGTTTGCGTGGTTGCCGAACATCGACTTGATCCTTTCTTCTAGCTGTTTGTGACTGGCTGGAGACCGTTTTGATGCATTGAGGAGGTTATGGAAAAATGAGGGCTAGGTTGCGGACGCGTGTCGACAGTCTTGGCCTCAACCCTTTTCAAATTGCGTGAAGCGAGCGGTAAAATCAGGATGCCACCGAGAAAGAGCCGGGCGGTTTTCAACGATGTCCATGGCCGCCCATGTCACCCGTCGCGCGTCAATTTCGGGCGTGACATCGTTGTCAGGACAGAGGACATAGAAATCACCAGCTGAAACGCGCGTGAAAAGATGATCGACAGCCTGTTCGGACGTCCAAGCGGCGTCCGGCTTGTTCGGCAAGAACGAAGCGATCATACCTGTATAGGTAAAACCAGGCACAAAAAGATGGGCTGAAATAGGCGCACCTGCCTCTCGCAACTCATGTGCGAGCATCTCGGTCACGACTTTCACGCCGGCCTTCGTCACGTTGTATCCGGGATTGCCAGGCGGCGTTGTGATCCCTTGCTTTGATCCGGTGTTGATAATGGTTGCCGGGCGGTTTGCGTCGACCATGCGTTGAGTAAACGCTTGAACGCCGTTGATAACTCCAAACAGGTTCACCTCGATCATACGTCGCCAATCCTGTGCGTCCAACCACGCTCTCGTTGGACGGGCGACGCCGGCGTTGTTCATCAAAACCGCAACTGGACCCGCCGAAAAGGCCATGTCGGCAAGCTCATTGACCGCAGCAGCATCAGAAACGTCCGTTGGCTTTGCTGTGACGGTGGCATTCCCTTGCACCGCGTTTGAAACCGTTTCGATTGCCGCATCAAGGTTCGGCCCGGGCAGATCTGCAAGAATTATATCGAGGCCGCGGCGCGACAGATCCATTGCAGCTGCCAATCCAACCCCGTTGGCCGCTCCGGTGATCACCGCTACACCGCCAGCCTGGATTGCGCGATTGAAACTCATCGGACGTCAGCGAATTGAACAATGTAGGCAATCACATCTGCGCGGTCCTGCTGATCGCGCAATGCGGCGAACGACCCACGGTTGCGAAGCGAGAATTCGCGTGGTGCCGCCAGAAACGCATCCAGGTTTTCTGCAGTCGACACAAACCCCTCATCGTGCAGTGCGCTCAGTGATGGAGCGTAACGCTGTTCTTCGTCGTACGCGACCGAAGCTCCAGGAAGACCATTTAGTTTAGGGACACTGAGCCTTCTAACGTTTTCACCTAAGGCATGGCAGCTGGCGCATTGCTTAAAGATGCTTTCACTGCGTGCAGTACCTCCCTTGGCAAATGCTGGCGTGACCGCAGTGGAAAACAAACTAGCAGGAATGGCGTATTCAACTTTGGATTTCATAGTAACTCTCTGTTTCTTGCTTGAGCGACAAGCGTCATCACTAATTGCTACCTTTAAATATGCCTCAGCAGGCGCTTGGCTTGCACGATTGTATGAAAATGATGCCTGATTGTGTGTGCGTGGGCCAACCGGCCTCACACAGCGATGAGAAATCGGAACCGTCGGCGATGCCACGGGAAGGAACAATCAGAGTCCATCGCGTAACATTGCATCTTGGCTCGAGTGGCAATCAGTTTCGTCCTTAGGATCGCGCTGACTTTGCACAATCTTGTTGGATGCTTGCCCAATTCTCTTGTTGCGACTTGACCGTGTTCCAAATGCGCACTGCGTGCGCTAGCCTGCGCAAAAAGTGAAAAAATGCTCGATCAGAAATTCATTCTGCAGGTTTCCAGATTCGCCGAAAAATGCGCTGTTCCGGGACAACCGATTCCAACACCGGTTGCCGGGCTGATCGTTGTACGTCAGGAGAGACCATCCAAGTTGAATTGGGCAGTCTATGATCCTACCGTCTGCCTCGTGCTTCAAGGGCGAAAAACCGCGCACGTGGGCGACAGGAAGCTGGTATACGGCGCCGGCGACGCACTCATCGTCACTCATAGTGTGCCGACCGTTTCCGCTGTGTTGGAAGCCAGTCGAGCAAAACCATATCTCGCTCTGATCCTTCGGCTTGATTTGAACACCCTGAGAGAACTGGTTTTCGAATTCGGTGACGATCTCGCCGCTCACGCCAACGGACATATGATAGATGTCGAACGCGCTGATGAGCATTTGGTCTCATGTCTCGTTCGACTGTTCAGAAGTTCGCAGGATCCCCTGAATGCGAAAGCAGTTGCGCCTTTGGCCGTGCGAGAGGCCCACTTCCATCTATTGCGCGCACGCCATGCCGGGATGTTGCGTCAATTGATGGATAACCAGTCGAAGGCGAGCAGGGTCGCACTTGCAACTGCCGAGATTCAAAAGAGCTTTCGAGGACGGGTTGTTGTCGCGGACATTGCAGCCTTGACCGGAATGAGCATCTCGGTGTTTCACAAGGCGTTCAAAGAGGTTACTTCCATGACACCTCTGCAATTCCAGAAAAACCTGCGCTTGATCGAGGCGCGCCGGTTGATCGGTTTCAGCGACAAATCTGTCTCTCAGGTCGCATTTGAAGTTGGATATGAAAGCCCGTCGCAATTCAGTCGAGAGTATTCAAGAAAGTTCGGCGTGTCGCCTAGTCAGGATGAAAATCAAGACCAATAGCGCCAAATGAGTGACGTCGCATCCGTCCAAATTCGTGCGCGGCACCGGTCGGACGGCGTTGGTAGCATATATGCAACAACGCGAGGAGCCACACGTCAAGTGCGTCACAACACTATCGATCTCACAACGCTTGAAGGAGACCAAAGTTGAAAACCATTCTGATTACCGGAGCGTCGTCCGGCATTGGCGCAACTACAGCAAAGCATTTTCAGGCACGGGGTTGGAACGTGATTGCCACTATGCGCAACCCAGACAATGCAGGCGAGCTGGCCTCGCTCGAAAACGTTCTCGTCGTGCGCCTCGACGTGACTGATCCATCCTCGATCTTGGCGGCCGTTCAGGCAGGCATTGATCGTTTCGGCAGAATCGATGTCTTGCTCAACAACGCAGGCTACGGGGCTTATGGCGCCCTTGAGGCGTTTTCGATGGAGCGTATACGGCGGCAATTCGACACAAACGTAATTGGTCTGCTCGAAGTGACGAAGGCCGTCTTGCCGCACATGCGCGCAAACTGCGCGGGTAAGATCATCAACATCTCTTCTATCGGGGGGCAGATAACTTTCCCGTTGGGCACTCTGTATCACGGCACCAAATTCGCGGTCGAAGGTCTCTCCGAAGCTCTGCACTTTGAACTCGAACCGATTGGCATCCACGTGCGCATTGTTCAGCCCGGTATGATCAAGACAGATTTCGGAGGGCGTTCTTTCGACATGGCAATGGACGAAAACCTGCCCGACTACGCCCCAGTCTACAATGCGATGGGCAAGGTCTTTGGAACACTGGCAGCTAACCCGTCCGAACCGGAGACTGTGGCTGAGGTCATTTGGGAGGCCGCGATCCACGAAGGAAACCGTCTGCGCTACAGGGCGGGAAAGGATGCTGTGGATCTTCTTGACCGGCGAAAAGCGCAGGACGACAACACATTCATCGGAGCTATCAAACAGTTAATGACGTGCTGAGAACCAGCTAATTGGCACTGCAATTGGAATGTGTCCGTGAGCACGCCATAAGAATTGTTTTGACCCTATCTTCCTCGGCACGAATTTGATGGTGGAGGCGCTTCAATGAACAGCAAATCTGCGCGCCGCGTGGACCGTTGACGAGGCCGCGGATATGCACTTTTTGCAAATGTCCGCTCTGACTGGCCGCGCTGTCGTATTGCAATACTGCATCAAACCGCAGCTCTGAGTCGGCATTCCATGATTAATGTCGGCTTTCCCCGACATTTTACTCTGCTTTGCGCATTCCGTGGACGACCGCTTTTCGCCCACACGGGCCATTGGCCGCGTGTTAAATGATGCCTGCTGCGGGCTCAGAGCGGACCTTGCATGAACATAAGTATTGGACCGACATCGCCCGTATCAGGTGAGCAAGTAAGCAACATGCAGCTATCAACCTGGTGCCTGCTTGGACAGGGCCCCAGGGTGTGTTGTTCGTTCCATCAGTTCAAATCTTTTGTATGCCGGACACTATCTCGAACCCTTCGCTGCAAGCATTCAGCGCGATGTGCGTCGAAAAAGATGCGGTCATGATCAACTCTGCTGTTGCGGCGTCACCACCGCAGGAGTCAAACTTGGCGCGGAGTTGGTCGGGTGTCATCGGTCGGATCGGTCCACCAGCGACGTGACGAATGGTTTCGGAAAAAGCGGAACCGTCCGCCATATGAACCGTTATTGTGTCAGGGTGATCCGCGCTCATGTCAGCGAGTGCTGGGCCGGGATCGTAAGTGTCGACTTCGATTATCGCCAACCGCTCCGTAACGGCTGGACGAAGCCAGGCATCTTGTTGGAAGCTTTCGGGGCCAACTGCACCATCCAGCAGCGCAACGACCGTTGTGTAAGTTGCGGAAAAACGCGCCTCGTTGGCAGTCTTCGGGATCAGGAAGCCAGAGACACGGAAAAAAGGTTCTGGCATTCGGAGGACGATCCGTTTCCAAGATGACGGTTTGGGCAGGCGGGGATGCAGCGTAAGAGCCGCATCGATCACACGATGTGTATAGGCGCAAGAGGGCCAAGGCTTTCGCAGGATTGCATGTTCGTCAATGCCGAGGGGGCTGCCGATCTTGTCAAGGATACTGGCATTATGCGTCACTGCACCGTGATGTAACGCAGCAAAGCCGAAATCTCCTTCGAATGCATGGGGCGCACCGGTTGCACCCGCAGCGGCTAAGCTAGAGGCCTCGACACCTGCGCGGGCAGCTAACCCAGCGTGAAGTGCCTTGGTGTCGGTGCCGAACTGCGCCTTGAGCCCGCCTGCGAGGCTCGCAGAAATCGCAAGCGCATTTGTAGATGCTGACGCATCCAATCCCAGCAAGCGAGCCGAAGCCGCAGCAGCGCCAACGGTTCCGAGCGTGCCGGTCGCATGCCAACCAGCATTATAATGATCATACCGCAGCATTTCGCCCAGTCGAACGATGGCCTCAAATCCGACCGTGTATGCGTCAAGTAAGTCGCCCAAACGAGCCGATCCGTCCTTCGTGAGGGCAAGAAGAGCTCCGAGAATAGGCGCACTTGGATGCGTCGATCCTGGCACCTCGTAATCATCGAAATCGAGCGCATGGGCGGCAGTGCCGAGCATCAGAGCCGTCGCAGTTGCGGTTTCTTCCGCACCGAACGCCGTTTGCGCGGCTCGCGTCTGCGGCGCGTCCCAGCCCGCGATCATGCACGCCACCGTATCGAGTAACGACAATCTTACTTCGTTCCGCGCGGTTTCAGGCAAAACCGCGTCTGCGGCCCAATGCGCGAAGGTTGTACAAAAGCTGGTCACAAAGACACCTGTGCGTGCACGAACAATGTCGACGCTACGCACAAACCCGGATCCGGAATTTCTAGGCCGATGTCATCTCCTCCCAACGCCGAAACTCGCGCCGCGTCGCTCACACAGAGACGTTCGCTTTGAGCAAAGTATAGCTGATACAAAGCTATAAAATATGCTGTTCATTAAACCAAGTTGATCGCAATAAGAATGATATGACCGAACAACTCCTATGCCTGCACCAACATGGAGGTCTTCGATTATCGCCTCAGCATCAACCCGGACTTAAAACAGTCCTTGAAGGGCGCTCAAGACAGCGAACTCAAGCTGATAAACGCATCAAGCCAAAATTCTACGGACCAAAACTATTGCGCCAAGGACGTCACCCAGAGGATCGTCGCGTCCTCTTCGCTGAGCGAGATAACATTATGCCCCATTGTGGCATCGTAATAAGCGCTATCACCGCGACGCATGTCGATCGGTTCATAAAACTCGCTGTAGAGCCGGATGACGCCGGTCAACACATAGAGGAATTCTTCGCCATCATGACGCACCCAGCCGTCGAATTCCTCTAGCGAGCGCGCTCGGATACAGGCGCGGTAGGGCAGCATCTTCTTTTTGGAAAGCGCATCGCCAAGCAGTTCATGCTCATAGGTCGACGTTGCGTGCTTCGTACCCTGCCCGGATTTGGTTACCGACATACGCCCGCTGATCTGATCTCGCTGTGGCGGGGTGAAAAGCTGGGGCACAGAAATCTTTAACCCCTCTGCCAGCTTTTTCAGCGCATCATAGGTGGGCGACATCTGACCGTTTTCGATCTTGCTCAACGTCGAACGAGCCAAGCCCGCGTGAGTGGCCGCTTGCTCCAAAGTCCAGCCGTGCGACTTACGCAGTTCGCGAACGCGTTCTCCGAGGTTAAGCGATTGCGCGGTTTCTTCGGTCCCATTCTCTCGGGCCAACCGGATAAGGTTTGCTGGTGAGCGATCTTCCATGGGCCAGCTATAGGCCAGGTGCGGCTCATCTTGCAACTGCGCAGGACTGCGCCTAAGGCACTGTTATGTTGTCAATAAGCGGGTCTGACCCTTTTACCCCCTGCCCTACACCTTTCAATCTGGCTGCACATGTGCTGGCACGAGCGGACGCTTTGGAAGACAAGGTCGCTTTGGCGGTTTTAAAGCTTTCTGGCGCTGAACGGTGGAGCTATGGCAGGCTTAAGTCGGCAGTTCTTGGCACCGGAACCGGATTTCTCAAGGCAGGATTGAAACCAGGTGACAAGCTTCTCATGCGGCTTGGCAACAGCGTTGATTTTCCCATAGCGTATCTCGGCTCAATTGCAGTGGGTATCGTGCCTGTGCCCACGTCCTCGCAATTGACCGAGGCCGAAGTCGCACCAATGCTGCGGGATTTGGAACCTAAAGCGGTCTTGCTTGGCGACGGCATTGCGTGTCCTGAAGCGGACTGCCCGGTCATTAACGATGTTCAACTGCGTGAAATGCGAGCGCTTGCACCGGCGGAATTTGAAGTAGGTTCACCTGATCGGCTGGCCTATATCGTCTATACCTCCGGCACGTCCGGCAAACCGCGCGCTGTGATGCATGCCCACCGCGCGATTTGGGCGCGGCAAATGATGATTGATGGCTGGTACGGCTTGCGCGAGGATGACCGGTTGATGCATGCTGGTGCATTCAACTGGACTTATACACTTGGCACGGGCCTGCTTGATCCTTGGACCATGGGAGCGACAGCTTTGATTCCAGAAGATGGTACAAAGATCGAGCAACTGCCGCTGCTGATCAAGCGTCATGATGCAACGATTTTTGCCGCAGCCCCGGGTGTGTACCGAAAACTGCTTCAATGCTGTGCAACGCTTGCGGTGCCCAAACTGCGACACGGGTTGGTGGCAGGTGAAAAGCTGTCGGAAAACCTAAGAACAGTTTGGCAAGACGCAACAGGCACAAAGGTTCATGAAGCTTACGGTATGTCCGAGTGTTCCACCTTCATTTCAGCATCTCCTACAAGGCCCGCAGCACCGAATAGCCTTGGCCGCGCGCAACCCGGCAGAAGAGTTGCAATTCTGGGCGAACAAAGGCCTTTGGAGAGAGGGAACCAAGGCACGATTGCCATACATCGCGACGATCCCGGTTTGATGCTGGGGTATCTCAACGCCAAAGAAGAGACACAGGCTCGGTTTCAGGGCGAATGGTTTCTGACCGGCGATCAGGGACACATCGACCCGGATGGGAACATTTTCTTTGCGGGCCGAGACGACGACATGATGAATGCCGGCGGTTACCGGGTGTCACCGCTTGAAGTTGAGGCGGTGTTGAGCGAGTTTCCTGGCATCTCACAGGTCGCGGTCACCGATATTGAAGTCAAATCAGACGCCCGCGTTATTGTGGCATTTTACACTGCAACATCACCTGTTAGTGAAAAGGCACTCTCAGACTTCACCTCCCAAAGACTAGCTGGCTATAAGTGCCCGCGCGCCTACATTCCTGTTGAAGCGCTGCCCAATGGACCAAACGGTAAAATCCAACGCCGCGCTCTGCGACCACTTTACGAGGCCCTTCATGGTCAAACTTGATATCATTTCCGACCCGATCTGTCCTTGGTGCTATATCGGCAAAACCTGTCTGGATAAGGCGTTGGCCGAACGCCCGGACCATCCCTTTGAGATCGAATGGCACCCGTTTCAGCTTAATCCGGACATGCCGGGTGAAGGTATGGATCGCCGCGAATACCTTGAACGCAAATTTGGCGGCAAACAGGGTGCGATCTCTGTCTACGGACCTATTGCAGAACGTGCTGAAGCCGAGGGTTTAGATCTCAACTTTGAAGAGATCGAGCGAACACCCAACACGCTGGATGCACACCGCCTGATCCACTGGGCTGGGATCGAAGGCAAGCAGATGGAGGTTTCTATGGCCCTGTTTGCGGCCTATTTCGAAGAAGGTCGTGATATTGGCGATCATGATGTATTGGCCGATATCGCTGACAGCGCGGGTATGGATGCCGCGACTGTACGCAAGCTACTCGCTTCTGACGCAGATCGAGAGGAACTCTCTGCCAAGGATGCTGCGTTTCGCAAAATGGGGGTTACAGGTGTGCCGTGTTTCATCGTTAACGGTCAGCATGCTGTACCCGGATGCCAACCGCCTGAACTTTGGGTGAAAGTGATCGACGAGATCTCCGAATTAGCGGAAAGGCAGGAAGCAGAGGAGTGACCCGCGCAACGTGCATCGCACGGGCCTTTGTGCAGTAGTTTTGCTAAGCGGTCATCGCGTTATGACCGAAATACATGAACTCTCCGCTCATGCCTGTCATGTCTCCAGCATTCAGGCTAAGACTCGCACTCTCAAGCATTGTGAAGCTTTTTTGTGCTTTGACCCAGTCGTCCGCCACTTGCAGCGTGGTCAGCGTGTAACTGGTTGTTTCACTAAGGTAATGCGTGGGGATGATGACGCTTGGGTTCAACCGCGCCACGATGTCATCGCCCTGTCCGTAGCTCAAAATATGCTCTGAGCCATCAACTGGCATGGTCAGGACATCAATTTTTCCAATCGCATCCCAGAACTCCTGTGGTGGGTTGTGACGGTTGTCCCCCCAGATCAGTGTCCGAATGCCGCCCGTCTCAATGACATAGACGACCATATCCATATGGCTGACATTATCCGGCGGACAGGCATTAACGCCAAACTCGCCCAATGCATTGGTCCAGTTGTACCAACCCGGCGCCCGACAGACGTGTTTATCAGCAAAGCCGGTAATCTTCACATCAGCAAACTCAAAGTTTCCGACCATACGATCAAGCACCATGGTTGAAACCGGCCGATGGATCGCGTCGTGATCAAAATGCGTATGTGTCGACATGCAAATGTCGACTGGTGTCTCAGGAAACTCGTTTTTGAACCAAAGACCCCAAGCGCCTGATGGGTCGTCGCGCCAAGGGTCAAAAAGCACCGTTGCCCCTCCCGGCGAGGTGAACTTAAGCGCGCAGTGTCCATAGTAATCGATTCCAAGGTCACCGTTCACTGCATTACCGGTGGTCTTTTGAAGCTCAATCACACCGTTATTGTTACCCGGCTGCGTCCAGTCAGTGGATTGTGCCTTTGCTTGGCCTCCTCGAAGTAGTGAAGCCGCCCCACCAACGCCCGCAGCACCAGCAGCCAAGAAAAAGGACCTTCGCGAGAGCCCGGGGGCAAGCTCATCTTTACTGCCGTTCGCGAGTGTTGGCTTAAGGTTGAGATCTTCTTTCTTCATGATGTGTCTCCCAGTTGGCGTTGCATCGGGTGGAGCCCGATAGACGAAGGCTACCAAGAGAGGCGGGATTGGCTGGTATGGGATTACTCACGGCAAACCATGGGGAAAAGCCCCATGGTTTACTGTATCGATAATAGCGTGCTGCGTAAATTCTGACCGCTTTTTAGCAGACCCATTTTTTTGCGAATGTTATTGCGGTGGTATTCTATAGTGCTGGGCTCGCGTGAGAGCGCGCGTGCGATGTCTTTGGTGGTGCGCCCTTGCATAATCATCTGGGCGACTTCCTGCTCTGACGGGGTGAAGCTTTCCAGAAGGGTGGTCAGTTTACCCGACATCGAAGCGGTTATGGAATTGAGGTTGCTCTCAATAAGGTCAAGATATGTACGAGCGGCCTCGTCCGCGCCCAGACGCCTGCGCAGCTTTGACAAATGCGGGATAATCAGCCCTTTAATCTGGCGTAGGATTTTCGCGTCATACTCATCGCGCGCGCCTTCCACGTTGGACAGCAAAACACGCAAAGCAATATTGGCCTCTTCAAGCTCCGATGTGCGATCCGAAACGCGTTTCTCCAGCTCATCAAGCGTGATTTGCAGCTCAGCCTCAAGCTGCGTTCGTCGATTGATCTCAGTTAGAAGTTTCAGATCTGCTTCAATGACACGCGCGAATTCCTGCAAGCCTTCGCGAAACAACAATGCAGTCCGATTACGTCGACGGTCCAGCACACAAATGGTACCAAAAACACGCCCGTCCGGCCAATGCAGCGGATAGCCGACGTAAAAGCTCATCCCGTGCTCCATATCATCATTGTCGGCCCACTTCGGGTCGCAAGCGGCGTCTTCGACAGTTAGCTCACCGTCCTTGAGCACGCCGTAACAGTAGAGCTTGTCATTCAGGGTGAATCGCATGCCAACGTCATATGGATGCTCTTTGTCGCTGTTACGCACAAATACAGAATGATGCGGATGATGAGTGCGCATCACCAGAGACGCGGGCACATCAGCAAGCCGCGCGATCAAATCGACAATACGCTGCCAATTGGCAACGGTTTCAGACGGTATGACTGGCCTTGGGTTGGTCATCGTCTCGCATTTTCTGTGATCAAAAGCAGACTAATGCTGCACGCTACGAGTTGTCCAGTTTTCGCATAAACCAGCCAATCTCGTTCGACATGCACAAAAAAAGCAAACTCGGGCAAACACAATTGCGGTATACGATTGCATGCATCTTTTTTCTCGAGCCGGAATGAGCTAAGACGCGCGCAAACGGATTCGGCAACGAAGGAACATCCCAATGTCCAAGATCAAGGTAGAAAACCCAATCGTCGAAATGGACGGCGATGAAATGACGCGGATCATCTGGGACTTCATCAAGAAGAAACTCATTCTACCTTATTTGGATCTGGATCTTCTGTACTACGATTTGGGTATCGAAAGCCGCGATGCAACCGACGACCAAATTACCATCGACAGCGCCGAGAAAACCAAGGAGGTCGGCGTCGCCGTCAAATGTGCCACGATCACACCTGACGAAGGACGCGTCGAAGAGTTTGGCCTCAAGCAAATGTGGCGTAGCCCGAACGGAACGATCCGTAACATTCTAGGCGGTGTGGTGTTCCGCCAGCCGATCATTTGTTCGAACGTGCCACGTCTTGTGCCAGGCTGGACCCAGCCGATAGTCATCGGTCGTCACGCCTATGGCGACCAGTATCGCGCTACCGATATGAAATTCCCCGGTCCAGGCACGCTTTCCATGAAATTTGTCGGCGACGATGGAGAAGTGATTGAGCACGAGGTGTTCCAGGCACCTTCGTCAGGTGTGTACATGGGCATGTACAACCTCGATCAGTCGATCATCGATTTTGCACGTGCGTCCTTCAATTACGGTCTGTCACTGGGTTGGCCGGTCTACCTATCGACCAAAAACACCATCCTGAAACAGTATGATGGTCAGTTCATGATCCTGTTCCAGAAAGTGTTCGATGAAGAGTTCGCCGACAAGTTCAAGGAAGCCGGAATCACCTATGAGCACCGCCTGATCGACGATATGGTCGCGGCAGCCATGAAATGGTCTGGCGGCTTTGTCTGGGCCTGTAAGAACTATGACGGCGACGTGCAGTCTGACACTGTGGCGCAGGGTTTCGGCTCTCTCGGCCTGATGACATCGCAGTTGATGACGCCAGACGGTAAGATCGTTGAGGCGGAGGCCGCTCACGGCACAGTCACCCGCCACTATCGCCAGCACCAGAAGGGCGAGGAAACTTCGACCAACTCGATTGCCTCGATCTATGCTTGGACTGGCGGGCTGAAACACCGTGCGAAGCTTGACGATAACCAACCGCTGGCGAACTTCGCCGAGACGCTGGAGCGGGTCATAGTGGAGACAGTTGAATCCGGCTCGATGACCAAAGACCTCGCGCTTCTGGTCGGACCTGATCAGGGTTGGCTCACCACAATGGGCTTCCTTGAGAAAGTCGATGAGAACTTGAACAAAGCACTCGCAGGTTAGAACCCACACAGAGCAAGAAAAGGCTCCGAGTTTTTACGGAGCTTTTTTTATTGTGTCAAACCGCTGCCACCATCTTCTCAGAAACATCCCAAAGCCGCTCCGCATCTGCGGCATCAATAGCGTAAGGGCGCACTTTGCTAAAATCCTCTGTGCTGTCCTCAATCGGTGCGATCTGGACGTCGGCGAGGTAAGCGCCACCCTTACCTGAAAGTTCGGGCGCGGTCGCCGCATAGACCTGTGTCGCAGCGCCTTGCGGGATCGATTTAATCGGGATCGCGCCGGATTCTATGCCACCGGCAAACATTTCCATATCTTCCTCGGTCATGTGACGGGCGAGTTCTGTTTGAATTACCCCTGGATGCACCGAGAAGGCCTCTGCTCCAGCTTCTTTCAGCCGTGCATTAAGACCAACCGCGAACAGCGCGTTGGCTGTCTTTGACTGACCATAAGCGGCCCATTTTTCATAATCCGTAGCATTGAAACCGATATCATCGAATAAAACCGGGGAATACTGATGCGCTGCGGAACTCAGCGCAACAACGCGGCTGCCCTCGCCCAAGGCAGGCATGAGCAGTTTCGTCATCAGGAAGTGACCAAGATGATTAGAACCAAACTGAAGCTCAAACCCGTCACATGTTTCTGAATAGGGACTGGCCATTACACCTGCATTGTTGATCAGAATGTCAATCTTCTGATGCTTGGCCAGGATCCGTTCGGCAAAGGCACGGATCGAGGCGAAAGAACCGAGCTCCAGTTCCTCAACTGACACGTCGCCTTCGATGCCTTCCGCCACCGCAGTCGCTTTTTCCATGTTGCGGCCAGTTATGATGACATTTGCGCCTTTGGCGGCCATGGCGCGGGCGCTTTCTTGACCAAGACCGCTGGTGCCTCCCGTGATCAAAATTGTCTTTCCCGTGAGGTCAATCCCCTCGAGAACCTCGTCGGTTGTGGTATCTTTGTTGAATTTTTTTCTGTCAGTCATTTCATTCTCCATTTCTTGGACGACATGACATTTTTCGTCTCTTTGTCTAATTTGACATTTATTCTCCAAATGTCAATATGTCACCCATGGAAAATCGTGAACGCAACATTCTGGAAGCCGCGACGCGCGTATTTCTTCGCTACGGAGTGAAGCGCACGAGCATGGCCGATATTGCCGCAGAAGCTGATGTCGCGCGACAAACGCTCTACAACATCTACACCAACAAGGACGACATACTGCGGGGGTCAATACGTATGTATGGTGAAGACGCGTTGGTGGCCATTCAAGAAGGTTTGCCAAAACTCGTATCAACCTCGGACAAGGTGGATTTGGTTTTGCGGGAAATGACCATCAAACCTTATGAAATCCTGCACTCTTCACCGAATGCGCAGGATCTTATTGAGGGGTACAATTCGGCTGGCCGCGATGAAATGGAAGCGAACTATCTGGCCTTCCAAGAGCAACTCTCACAAATTTTTGTGCCTTACTCTAAAGAACTCACCAAACAAAACCTGACACCACAGCTTTTGGCCGAGCTGGTGCGCCGTTCGGCGTCCGCGATTAAATATCAGGCGAAGGATAAGGCACACCTTTTGCGACTGATGCGTGGTTTGAAAGGTCTGGTTGCATCCATTGTGCGCTAGGTCGTGCATACGCCTTGATCGATAGTCTTTCTGGTGTTGAATAGGTCGATGTTTATGGCTTTAATAGTGGCATATTTTATTTTTAGACACGGTGAATTTTATGACGCGTTTCTTACTTCTTTTTGCTGCTCTCAGCCTGTTTCCGACCGCTTCAATCAAAGCCGCTCCACTTTTCTTTGATTCCCTTGCAGCTTTCGAAGCAGCTATCGGTGACGCTGTTACCACCACTGAGACGTTCGCGACTGATGTACCGGATTCTCAAAACATTCTTTTCGATGGTGGGATCAGCGCGGCTCAGAGCGGGGCGGTTGCCCCGACTTTTCTGACCCACCGTGTTGTCGGCGGTCTGTACATAATTGGGCTGGACGGAGACGCAATGGCGCAGCACCCGCTTACCACATTGACCTTCCCGGAAAGCGTGATTGGCGTCGGATTTGAAGTTGGCGGTATCGAGCCCACAACACTGACAAGCATTGACGGTGGATTAACCAGCTTCAACATCGCAGACATGGGACTTTCCGGTGGGTTCTTTGGCGTGGTCGACACAAGTGCACCATTCAGCACTCTCCAATTTCGTTCGGTTGCCGGAGCAGCTGAAGGTTTCACCATACAAAATTTGGTTACAGCGACTGAACGCCAAATGGCTCCGGTGCCTCTTCCAGCCAACTTCGCGTTGGTGTTGCTTACCCTATTGAGCTTTGGCGCTTTTGCCCGCCAAAGGCGATAGATCCCCGGTTCGACCGCTTGCCTGAAGCCGTCCTTTAAAATGCCGGTTCAAACCTTTCTGCTGTTGCAGTTTCGCGTGTGAATGTCAGGAACGTACCATTCTCGATACGTTCCCAATCGCCACATTCCGCAAAGGGCTCCGACACCACAGTCCAGCCGGTCATGTCTGTGCTCGTTCGGTAGTAAAGCGATGGGGCCTGATCGTCTGAGGCGTAGCGCACGGCAAAGAGGTGCTCCCCGTCCGAGATCGCGGCCGTCATTCTGATGTGTGGCTCACAGCCTTTTTCGCGGGACATGGCCTCGAACATTCCTACTGTTTTTTCCAATGCCGCCTTCGGTTCTTTCTGCAGCCCCTGCCCTAGCGCCACCAGAAACAGCGACTCGCTGTCGGTCGAACCGCGACGATGTGCGAATAGGTCGTCAGAGATGAGCATATCGGCCGCTTTGCGCATCGCCTCAAATCCGCCGACTTGCCCATTATGCATAAATGACATTCCGTCGTAGGCAAAAGGATGGCAGTTATCGCGACTGGTGGCCGTCCCGGTTGAGGCACGCACATGGGCTAGGAACAAACCTGATGCGACCTGATCTGCCACGGAATGCAGGTTCGCGTCCGACCAGGCGGGATGGACATCCTTGTATATGCCCGGTTCCGGGCGCCGGTCGTACCAGGCCAACCCAAATCCATCGGCGTTGGTTTCTGTGATGCTCTCTCTGGCAGACAATGATTGGCGGATAAGCGAGTTTGTTGGCGCGCTGATGATATCCGCAATGTATATCGGCTTCCCAAGATAAGCCGCCCATCTGCACATTGGCTGTTCCTCACTTGCCGTCTCTTCTGACTTCAGGCTAGGACAAAGCCTCTTTTTGCCAAAGCCAATTCTACGTGACGCCTAAAGGCAGATCGCAGAACGCTTGACTTTGCCCGTCTGAGCATGGCGGGTGGAGGCACGTATTGCACCGCCTGTCCGAAAGGTTTCCCATATGACCAAAGCTTATTTGCTGCTGTTCGTCGCCGTTATGTTCGAAGCGCTCGGCACGACTTCATTGCAAGCTTCGCAGCAATTCACCCGATTGTTGCCATCACTGGGTGTGCTGCTTGGCTTTGGTATGTCGCTTTATATTCTGGTGATCGTGCTGAAGTATCTGCCGCTCGGGATCACCTATGCGGTCTGGTCGGGTTTTGGCATTTGCCTGACCGCCTTTGTCGGCTGGGCAGTCTTCAAACAAAGCGTCGACCTACCCGCACTGATCGGGATGGGTATGATCATTGCCGGGATTGTCGTCATCAACCTGTTTTCAGGCACCGCAACGCACTAAAGACTTACTGGCCTCGATTGTGCGTCTTAGCATACATTTCGGAAATCATCCTGCTGGCCGTTTTGTCAAATGCCGCGGGGATTATGGCGTGGATCAAAGCGCAGAATGCTGCGGCGAAGAGCTTCAGACTAAACCGACCAGCGAAAATCGCGTGTTCAACATAGCTTTCTTCTACGCTGCGTGGGTGCTCGAGAAACAGACGGGTGATCATGGGACGGGCCTCCTGAGTTTGCTTGATAGATAGATATGCGCTGTCGCTCCAAAAACTTTCCCAAAGATTCATTAAATTCGTTTTAAATCGAGAAATTTTCCTGTATTTTTATCTAAATGGGTGAAATTAGTACATCAGACGAAAAAATCCTGCATGAACTGCAACAGGACGCCTCGATTGGACTCGAGGAGCTGGGGCGTCGGGTAAACCTGTCGCGCAACGCATGTTGGCGGCGGATTAAGGCGTTGGAGGAAGCTGGAATAATAAAAGCCCGAGTTGCGCTGTTGGATGCGGAGAAGCTGGGGCTGGGGCTTTCGGTCTTCATTCACGTGCGCGCAGCAGCACATGATGCCGCTTGGCTCGAAAAGTTTTCCGAAGCCACCCGTCGCCTGCCCCAAATCCAGGGCGTTTATCGGATGACTGGCGATTTAGACTATCTCATCCGTGCGCGTGTCGCGGACATGAAAGACTATGACAGGCTTTACCAAAGACTGGTCGAACGCGTTCCTATGGGAGATGTGTCGGCCAGCTTCGTGATGGAAGAGATTAAAGAGACGACCGCGATCGGTTTTGGTGCCTTTTAACTATACGAACCAGAGCGGATTTCAGGCTCCGGTCCCATTCTGTCAAAGAAATCAATATCCCGCACAGTGATCGTTCCAGTGATAATGACCCAGGCCGCGATCGACCAAAGAACTGCGGTAATCGCCGTCGTGATCAGGAATTTCTTTTTTAGGTTGTGGCGTTCCGGCGAGCCATGGTGTGTACCCGGCACGGTCGTGCCCGCCTCGCCTTGCGTCTGTATCCGAATGGGCAGCACACAAAGAAAGGTCATAAACCAGATGACCAGAAAGAGCACGATACCGGAGGCGACACCCATCAGACCTGCTCCAATTCAACCAAACAGCCGTTGAAGTCTTTTGGATGCAAAAACAGCACCGGTTTGCCGTGCGCACCAATCTTTGGCTCTCCATTCCCCAGAACTCTTGCGCCGGTTTCTTTAAGATGGTCACGCGCAGCAATAATATCGTCCACCTCGTAACAGACGTGATGAATTCCGCCAGACGGGTTCTTTTCAAGAAACCCATTGATAGGGCTGTCTTCGCCCAGAGGATAAAGCAGCTCTATCTTGGTGTTCGGCAGTTCAATGAAGATGACAGTCACGCCGTGATCAGGCTCATCTTGTGGCGCGCCGACATTGGCGCCTAGGGCCGAGCGATATTGATCAGCTGCTGCCTCAAGATCAGGAACAGCGATAGCAACATGGTTCAGACGTCCGATCATGGCGCTCCTCATTGGCTAGCTCGAATTCGTTGCGGCTCTTATGCGGTCTGCGCTTCCGGCGCACAAGCCCCGGTCGCAGGACGAAGCGTCGCAACAATTCGATAAGGCTTGAGTGCTGTGCGCTTAACCCTTCGTTAGCTATAGCTGCGTAGCGTTGGTGTCAGAATGCGGTCACAGGAGCTGATTATGGACGAGGACGAGATGCTGACAATGATCCAAACACCAACCGCGAAACGTCCCCTGCTCGGCCTTACCATTCTGGTGGTCGAGGACAGCCGATACGCCTGCGAGACTATGCGCCTCATGTGTCTGCGCAGCGGGGCGCGTATCAGACGCGCCGATTCACTGCGTTCGGCACGACGACACCTAAAGGTTTATCGACCCTCCGCTGTGATCGTTGATCTTGGCTTGCCGGATGGCTCTGGTCTCGATCTGATCAAAGATATGGCAACCGCCAGCCCACGCGTGAATGCAATCATTGGCATTAGCGGCGAGACGAACCTGGAAAATCAGGCGCTTGAGGCAGGGGCAGATAGCTTTATCGCGAAACCTGTTGCCAGTATCGCTGCGTTTCAGCACGCGATCTTGTCGGTGCTCCCCATGCAACGCCCTGTTGGACCGCGCGCCGTGAGTAACGAAGAGATCAATCCCGACCAAATGGCCTATCGCGATGATATGAACCATGCGGCCAACCTGCTGGACGATCACAAAGATGGTCCGATGCTCGATTACATCACGCAGTTTGTCGGTGGTGTTGCGCGTTCTGCCAAAGACGAAACGCTGGCGGCCGCGGCTAGACATCTCGCCGATGCACGGTCGCGCGGTCAAACGCCACCAGACGCAGTCAAAGCTTTGGTTGAGTTGATTCACACCAGACTGGACAACAAAATAGCTATCTAGCGTCAGGTTTTGATGTCAGCGATTTTTCTCTGGCCGACGCAGAACAGCGCCCGGGTTCATAATCCCATGCGGATCAAGCGCAGTCTTGATGGCCCGCATCGCTGCGAGTTTCGCAGGGTCGCCATATCTTTCAAGATCATCAACCTTGAGCCGCCCCACGCCGTGTTCAGCGGCCACTGATCCCCCCATGTCATGCACGATATCGTGCAACTCGCGTTTGATTTGCGGCCTCTGATCGGCGAATTCATCACGGTGCGATCCTTGAGGCGGAAAAAGATTATAGTGCAGGTTTCCGTCGCCCAAATGACCGAAGCAATTGATTCGAAATGGCCCGAGCTCGACCATCGCCTTCCCACATCTCTCTATGAAATCCGGTACTAGGCTGAGCGGTAAGGAAATGTCGTGTGAGCTGACCGATCCAATGCGTCGGTTGGCTTCTGGAATTGATTCTCGAACAGCCCAAAATGCGTCTCGCTGTGCCTGAGATTGGGCAATGATCCCATCGCTTACACAATTTGCTTCAACGCCAGCCTCAAAGAGAGCTGCCAGCGCCTGCGCAGCCTCAAGACCCATTGGTAGCCCAATGTCGATCAAAACAAACCACTCTGGTGCAGTCTCAAAAGGTTGGCGCAGGTCTGGCATCGTCTCCGACAAAAACTCCAAGCCCGTACGATGGATCAGTTCAAACGCGGAAATCCCTTCGCCCATGTGATCGCGCGCCAGCGCGAGAAGCGAAAGCGCCGCTGTTGGGTTCTCGACAACAAGAAGGGCGGTTCCTTCACTGGCCGGGCGTGCATAAAGCTTAAGGGAAGCGGCGGTTATGACGCCGAGCGTTCCCTCAGAGCCAATCAATAGATTTCGAAGGTCATAGCCCGCATTGTCCTTGCGTAGCCGTTTAAGACCATTCCAAATCTGACCATCAGGCAATACCGCTTCAAGCCCCAGACAGAGATCACGCGCATTGCCGTAACGCAGCACATTAACTCCACCCGCATTGGTGGCCAGGTTGCCCCCAATCCGCGCGCTTCCCTTTGCTGCGATGGATAGCGGAAACAGCCGGTCATGAGACGCCGCAGCGTCATGTATATCTGACAAAATCGCGCCGGCTTCTGCGACCAAGACGTTTTCTTCTGGCCAAACACCGCGTATCGCGCGCATGCGTTCCAAGCTTAACACGAGCGGAGCCAAGCCGTCAGATGCAATCTGACCGCCAACGAGACCTGTTCCGCCGCCGTAAGGCACCACCGGAACACGCGCCGTATGCGCGGCCTGAAGAATTCTTGATACCTCCTGCGTGCTGCCAGGAGCCAGGATCTGCCCCACCTGCCCTGCCCATCGTCCACGCGGTTCCTCGATATAGCCCGGCGCTGTCTCCTTGAAGACAGCCATAGGCAATGCCGAGCGCAGGCGGTCCAGAAATTCAGACGTGACAGGGTTTAGGCTCATATCACAGCACCTAAGCCGCGACGAAGTAGAGGTCAATCAAAGCGACTGCGACTAATCGAACAGCTTCTTCAGCCCTTTGCCGAGCTCCTTTTTGAGCGCATCCTCTGCCGCATCTTCCAACGACTGGCCCTCTTCTTGCTCTATGCCCAAGGCGCGTTGCACCTCTTGCTGCGCTTTGCGTTCAAGCTTCTTTTTTTCTTCCTCGAAGTTTGCTTCAAGAGCCTTCTCAAGGTCCGGCACGATACGTGGGTTCGACCATGGACCGCGGATGCGCACCGGGATGGCAAGCCCATCACGCGAACCGCCGTCAAGAAGGCGCGGCGTGAAGAGATAATCGATATCCTGTGGCCCGAGTCCGATCCGGCCTTCGCCCACGGCGCTTGCCTGCGGCAGGACCATACTCAAATCACTATTGTACAGATTGCCCTTATCCATCGTGAAAGTGGCATTCATGTTGTCAAAAACGGTGGTACCTCCTGAGCCATCACCGCGCCGCATCAGCCGATCAAGATCAAATCCAGAGATTACGCCGCGCCCGGTGCTAAAACCACCCTTTCCGCTCAGCGAATTCATAATGGCGTGCAAGCTTTGCCCGACACCAAGAAAGCTTACATTGCCTTGGGCAGACCCGGAAAAGCGAGAAACATCGATAGCGTCGGCTAGAAACGTCTGCAGATTCAGGCTTTCTGCATTCATGTTACCACCAATCGACAATCCAGAACGGTTGTTCAACACAAACTCGCCCGTGATGAGCCCATCATAGGCGCGCACCTCGCGCAGGGTGAAAACCAATCGGGAATCTTCCAATTTGGCCAAGCTACGTGTTTTGGCGAGTTTGAAGTCCCCCAAATCGATACTCTCTGCAACCAAGGCAAATTCGCCATCAACAGCGCCCAATCCCGACGCATTGATCGGCGCCTTGGACCATCCGCTGGAACTTGCTCCACTGGTTTGAGATCCGCCGGATTGACTTGCTCCAGACGATCCAGAGGCGGTCTCGTTAGATCCTGCGCTTAAACCCTTTAAATTCAAAGCGCCGGCGTTCAATTGGACGTTCAGCTTGGGTTTATCGCCTGAAAGATCTGCGTCCACACCGCCCGCGAAACGGTTTCCGTCGAGTTGAATAGACGTGTCGCGAAGTGCAATCTTGATCCCAGGGGTCACCGTAATATCGGTGGAAATGCTCGCAGAACGGCCCAAACCCGCTGGGACGTCAACGGGGCCCAAGCCAAAAAGACCCAAGAAGTCATTGGTATTCGCCAGATCAACGGTAAGCCGCCCTTCCGCTTGCGGCTCAGCGCCAGCGCGCCCAGTAAATCCAATGGTACCTGCACTGCTCTTGATAGTTGCTGTCACATCAGAAATTCCACCGTCGATGAAATGTCCAACCCGATCAAGTTGGCCAGAGATATCAACCTGACCGCCTTCAGGCTGTAGTGTGATGTCAAAATCCGCAGCTCCTTCGTAATCCGGCCAACGCAAGTCGAACTGCACGCCAGATTGCTGTGTTACGGTGCCATTCAAATCATCAATGAAGGAAAATGAGGCATCTTTGATCAGCGCGCGATCGAGCGTGAGCGCAAGGCGAGATGATGTGGCTGTGACGCCATCTTCGGATTGACCGGATGGGGCTACGTTTTCGACCCCCAACTCCCAATTGACGCGACCTTGTGCATCACGGCGCAGATTGATCTTTGGTCCAATTGCTTCAAAACCGGTTATTCGAATAGCGCCACCAAAAAGAGCCTGCGGTTCGACACCTATCTTAAGGCTATCGGCTCGAAACATCGGCGTATCGCCCGCCCATTCTGCATTTGCGACCGTTACCTCACCTGTCGAAATACCGAGTACAGGAAAAAAGCTGATCGTTGTGTCACCCGTCATTGTGACCTGACGTCCTGTTATTGAGCTGATCTGATCAGCAGCAATACCGGCGATTTTCTCGCCGGGCAGTAAAAACAGCGCCACGATTAGTGTGACAATGATGACAATGACAAGGCCGACAAGGCGAAAAATCCAGCGCATAATACCCCCGCGAAATCACGCCTAAGTGTACTGTCACAACTGAGGTTCATCAACGGGTGTCATAGCAAGTTTCCGTGTGCAAAATGCTTATTTCTCTTGCAAAATCGACCCCAAAGGAACGAGGTTACTTGTCTACTGAAACATTCTCACAAACGTATTTATCAATATATTTCAGCAATTTAATGCAATACAAGGTCGCCCCAAAACTGTAACACTTAACACTGGTTCGTGCGTCCTCCGACATAATTGTTGAAGCTGTGCACTGGGCGCCCATTTAACCGCTACAAGTTTTCAATGCTCGTGAGAGGCGAGCCCGAAAGAGGAAAGAACCATGTCTGTAACCGACGTAGATACGCAAACGCGCGCAGGTATTCCCGCCATAAGTACAAATACAATTGTCCTGATCCTTTTCAGCGGTGCGTTGGGCACCATGGCCTTTGACATTTTCGGCAAGGTGATCAGCCCATTACTAGGCTACGGATCCCTGTCGCCGGTTGGTCTCGCACGAAGCTTCCTTGGCTCGATTGGTCTTCCAAAATCAGCGGCTTATGGCAACTTAATGCACCTCTTTTTGGTCGGCATGTTGGCCTACCCCATTGGTTGGCTCTTTATCGCTCGCCCTTTCTTCGCCAAACTCGTCCCAGCCTTGCCATGGGTGATCGGTTCAGTACTCTACGGTGTCGGCCTCTGGGTCTTTGCAATCGGCGGCATCACTACAATCGCCGGTCTGAAACCATTCTTAGGCTTTGGCACGATCACATGGGTATCTTTGGTAGGTCATGTCATTTTCGGCATCGTCGCTGCGGCAACGGTGGTTTACCTCGAGCGTTTGCAAAACCGCTGAGACGAAAGTCGAGTTATTCCCTCAGGCCCGGCCTCGGGCCTGAATACTTTTTAGGCACTTGGTTTTCACGTTCTGTGACAAGCTCAAAATATTCCATCAACTCTACAAAACGGCTCTTTGCGAATCCCTAACCCTTGTCGTTCAATGTGTTGGGGTCCCCGCATTGGTTCGTGGGGGTTTAGGGGGTGTGTATGTCCTACCCGGATTATACTCGTGCAGAGCGTATCGCTGATGGGGTGATTCATGTTGTTGGTGTCAGTGGCGCTATTGTTGCTGTAGCTGCGTTTTATTGGATTTATGCGAGCGCTCTGCATCCGGGCACCTATTTTGCAAGCGTCCTATATACCGCAGCGATGGTGTTTATGTTGAGTGCCTCCGCTGCATACCACATGGGCGCAAAAACACCCGCCAGACCAGTTTTGCGCCGTATCGACCACGCGGCAATCTATGTTAAAATCGCGGCTACCCTGACACCACTGGCGGTACTACTTGGCTCGCTTTTTGGCTATGTCGTACTTGGGTTCATTTGGTCTCTCGCGCTATTCGGCGCAATGCGAAAACTCAACTCAGCGCGAGGACAAATGAGCACTGAATGGCTCCCACAGGTGATCCTTGGCTGGCTCGGACTAGCGCTGATCATTCCGTTGTGGTCCCATCTGCCGGACTTGAGTTTGCAACTTATTTTTGCAGGAGGTTTAATCTATTCCGGAGCTGTCGTTTTTTACTGCTGGAGTAACTTGAAATACGCCAACGCAATCTGGCACTTTTTCGTCCTGATCGCGACCGGATGCTGTTTTCTGGGAATCTCAAAAGCACTGGCAACACCAGTTGTCGTTTAAGAAATTTGTTATCGAATTCAGAGCTTCGCGGCTGTGCGGCGCACCGTTTCAATGCGTTGCTGGTTGGGAGGATGCGTGCCAAGAAATACATTCCCGGGATCAGGAATACGGTTGAAGTACTCTGCCCCGCGCACTGGATTGTAGCCAGCCCGTTTCGCAATCACCGTACCAGTGGCATCCGCTTCCAACTCAAAGTCTTTGGAATAGGTACGCGCCCCGACAGATGCACCTACATTTGCAGCGCTTTGAACCGCGCCGGAGCCGCCGCCCAGAATTCCCGCAAGGCTACCGATCACCAAGGCACCCACAGTCGCATTCTGTTGTTGCCTAGGAATATGACCGCGCACATGATGTGCCGCTTCGTGGCTCAGGATAAAGGCTATCTCGTCCGAGTTGCGAACATCTGCTATGAGTGCAGGTGTAAAAGCCAGGATCGGTCGACCGTTACGATCAAGTGTCTGGTATGCGTTCGGCGGCAAATTTGGCCGATCATCAACAACAATTCTAAAGTCGCAATTGGCGCCTTGGGTGTTGTTACGGCAATACCTTTCGGCCACGGGCTCAACCCTTGCAACAACTTGTCTAAACCGCGCAATTTGTGAACTTGTCGGCTTTTTGATTGTGGTTGAAGACCGGGTGTTTACCGGCTCATTGGGACTTGAATCTTCCGTTGTAGTCACACAACCGGCGAGAAGTATCGCAGCCAACAAAGCAATCCAACGCATAGCGAAATCCTAAATGTCACTGTCGTATCAATTTTAACAGGCTTTACATAATCCGCCAGTCCCGAGCGAAGTTCGCGCTAGATGCGCTCCAATTAGCCCGTTGCAACTAAGCAAAAGTAAATTACCGTGGCATCATGTTTTCGATCGAACACGAATTTGATTCCACTGTCGTAACTCTGGTCGATGAGGCTGGCACACAATTGCAAGAAGATGTGGTTATCCACGCATTTGAAGAATGCATAACCGTAGAACAGCTTGACCCCCGCACCGACCGAATACAAAAGATAACTCTATCAATCGCGCAAATGCGCGACCTCGCTGCGGCGCTGAATTTGCCGGAGGGGGTCTATAGCCTGAGCCCCGGCAGCAAAAGCTAGTCCAGCCACGCCAAAACATACCTAAATCGCTTAGACCAGCCTTGACGCGGCGCGTCCGCCGCACGACATCTGGCGCATGGTAAAGGGAGACCAAATTGCCAAAACCAAATCACTCTGCCATGGAATTTCTTCTTTCCAGACGTTCTCGTCCAGCAAAGACGCTTATAGCGCCCGCACCGTCTCGTGAGGAGTTAGAACCCATTTTACAAGCTGCCGCGCGCAGCCCGGATCACGGCAAACTAGAACCGTGGCGCTTTATCGTTTTAGAGAAGCCGGCCCTGGAACGTCTGGCGGATCTGGCCGAAACGATCGGTAAGCGACAGGGTCGCGTTGAGGAACAGTGCAACAAGGGACGCCGGTATTACGATGACGGGCATTTGGCCGTCGCTGTGATTGAAGTTCAAAAACCATCTGAAACTATACCTGCAAAAGAACAAACCTATTCAGCTGGCGCGGTTTGCTTGGCCATGCTGAATGCGGGGTTAGCCTCAGGTTGGGGTGCAAATTGGCTCTCGGGTTGGCCGTCGCATGACCGCGAATTCATCACCGAAGGTCTTGGCCTTGCCGAGAATGAAAGCGTGGCGGGCCTGATCTTTTTCGGTACAGAACGTATCACGCCGCCTGAACGCCCCCGTCCTGATCTGGATACGATTACAACCTGGGTCAGCGAATGATACTTACCGCCTTTTTCAAGGCGCTTGCGCAGGTACCTGACCAGCGCTTTCGCAAGGTTCTCATGCTTGGCATCGGGCTTACCCTTGCTTTGTTGGTCGGCACTTGCGTGCTGTTTTTGATGTTCATCCAATGGGCCACCGGCGACAGCACCAACGTTTGGCTTTTGGGCGAGGTGCGTTGGCTTGATGATCTGCTGAGTTGGGGTGGCGTCGGTTTGATGATCATCCTGTCGGTATTTCTGATGATACCTGTGGCCTCGGCAATCACGTCTATGTTTCTCGATGAGGTGGCGCAAGCCGTCGAAGACAAACACTATTCGAATTTACCGCCTGTCGAACGAACGCCGTTAGGCGAAGCAATCAAAGACAGCGTCAATTTTCTTGGCATTATCGTCGCGGCAAACTTTTTTGCGCTCTTGTTGTACGCGTTGTTCACGCCCCTGGCCGTGTTCATCTTCTGGGCTTTGAACGGCTATCTGCTCGGGATGGAGTATTTTCAACTCGCCGCCATGCGCCGGATTGGCCGGACCCGCGCAAAGAAAATGCGCAAACAGAACAGGCTGGTCATCTGGGGCGCAGGCATATTAATGGCTGTGCCGCTCTCTGTGCCTCTGGTAAATCTGGTGATCCCAATCCTCGGCGCGGCGACCTTCACGCATATTTTCCATGCTATGGCGCCGCGTGAAGCATCTTAAAATAAAATGACGGTTTTAACGATTGTGAAATAGTGTTTGTTCACATAATGTTCTAAGTGACAAATATCGGAGTACGATCTATATGTTGGACATGGGAGCAGGCGCCAATCAAGATTTAGAGAATTTTCTCGGGTCAGATCGATTTGCGACCGTGATGGCAGATCCACCATGGCGCTTTACCAATCGCACCGGAAAGGTTGCACCCGAACACAAGCGGCTCGCGCGTTATCCGACCATGACGCTGGAAAATATCTGCAGCTTGCCTGTTGCGGACTATCTTGAAGATACAGCGCACTGTTACCTCTGGGTGCCGAACGCTTTGCTGCCTGAGGGATTACAGGTCCTTTCATCGTGGGGATTTCAGTACAAGTCGAACATAATTTGGCACAAAATTCGTAAAGACGGCGGCTCAGACGGTCGTGGTGTCGGTTTCTATTTCCGCAACGTAACCGAGGTCTTGTTGTTTGGTACTAAAGGCAAAAATGCCCGCACCCTTGCACCAGGGCGCCGACAAGTGAATATGATGCAAACCCGTAAGCGGGAGCATTCGCGCAAACCCGACGAGCAATACGAACTTATTGAGAGTTGCTCATGGGGACCGTACTTGGAGCTGTTCGGTCGCGGAGTGCGCGATGGCTGGGCTGTATGGGGTAATCAGGCAGATACGGATTACAAGCCGAGCTGGAAAACCTACGGCTATAATTCCAGCGTAGCAGCGGAGTAATCTTCCACAACTGAAACTGGAATGCCGATGAGTAGAAGCGGACAAGGGTTTCCCACACCTCGATCGATTCTGTCTTGAAGTTTGTTCCAATGCGTCGTGGCTTGCCCAAACTTGTCACCTACGAAAGACTTTGCGAATGCATCTGCAAATGGAACCTGTTTTTCCAAGAGTTTTTCCAGCAATTCCTTTTGGCGTGCAGTCCTCTCTTTAACACCCCAATCCTCAAGTTCCGATAAGTCCAAAATTTCTTCGTTGCGCAGCTTCTTGGCGACAATATCGACCATCGACTCCTGCAAAGAACTACCACGGGTAATCATTATACCTAGAGAAATTGCACTTTGAGAGTGCAATCTGTGAAAGTTTTCCAAGTCGCGGTCAAAGAACGGATCTTTGTTGTTCCATTCAATCTCCAGAGCGATCGTCCCTGAAGTGGACCTACAGACATGGTCAATTTCATGGCTGGTCGAAACTAGTTCCCGTCCATCCACGATAGTCTGAGCGACAAAATTGTGTTTTTCCCAACCTTGTTCGACCAAAGCGTCTCGCAAACGCATTGTTAGTTCAGCATGGCCGCCGCCGCTTTTAATAATATCCTCGCTTTTTAAACGAAAATTCTTCAGCACGTTTGTCAACGCTGAAACCTGTGGTGCGAAGTCTACTCCAAGTATCGCTTCCGCGTGGTTTCGCGTCTCGATTTGATAGCCGATATCGCGAAGAGGCTTAAACATGTCTACTCCTGCGGAATGACCCGAAGGCCTAACTCCATCAGCTGATCACTGGTTGGATCGGAAGGGGCGTTCATCATTAGGTCTTCGGCGCGTTGGTTCATTGGGAACATGATGACCTCGCGGATGTTCGCCGTATCGGCCAAAAGCATGACGATCCGGTCAATACCCGCCGCACAGCCACCGTGAGGCGGCGCGCCATATTGAAATGCACTGACCATCCCGCCGAAACGTTTCTCGACCTCTTCACGCCCATAACCTGCTATCTCGAAAGCCTTGAACATGATTTCCGGCTTATGATTCCGGATCGCGCCGGAGACGAGTTCAAATCCGTTGCAGGCTAAGTCATATTGATAACCGAGCACTTGCAATGGATCGCCCTCGAGCGCCGTCATCCCGCCTTGTGGCATGGAGAACGGGTTATGCTCAAAATCGATGGCGCCAGTTTCCTCGTCTTTTAGGTAGATCGGAAAATCCACAATCCAGCAGAAGGCGAAACGCTCCAGATCGGTCAGAGCCAGCTCTTCACCTATGGTCACACGCGCCTTTGCAGCCACCTTCTCAAACGCCGCCGCCTTGCCACCAAGGAAGAAGGCTGCATCGCCGACATCAAGACCCAGCTGCTGGCGGATCGCCTCGGTGCGTTCAGGCCCAATGTTCTTGGCGAGCGGTCCAGCCGCCTCCATCCCTTCGCCCTGATCGCGCCAGAAGATGTAGCCCATCCCTGGCAGGCCCTCTTTCTGGGCAAAAGCGTTCATTCGATCGCAAAATTTTCGTGAGCCGCCAGAGGGCGCTGGGATCGCGCGGATTTCGGTTCCTTCCTGCTCCAGCAGTTTGGCAAATATCGCAAACCCTGAGCCGCGAAAGTGCTCGGACACGTCCTGCATCTTTATCGGGTTACGCAGGTCCGGCTTATCTGTGCCGTACCAGAGTGCGGCATCGCGATAAGAGATTTGCGGCCACTCCTGATCGACCTTCTTGCCCTCCGCGAACTCTTCAAACAAACCGGTCAGCACTGGCTGAATTGTGTCGAACACATCCTGCTGCTCGACAAAGCTCATCTCGAGATCAAGCTGATAGAAGTCCGTTGGTGAGCGATCCGCGCGCGGATCTTCGTCGCGGAAACACGGCGCGATCTGAAAGTACTTGTCAAAGCCCGACACCATAATTAGCTGTTTGAATTGCTGCGGGGCCTGAGGCAGCGCATAGAACTTACCGGGATGCAGGCGCGAGGGGACCAGGAAATCGCGCGCGCCCTCGGGGCTCGATGCCGTGATGATCGGCGTCTGATACTCACGAAAGCCAATATCCCACATCCGACGACGGATTGAGGAAACAACATCAGAGCGCAATGTCATGTTGCGCTGCATCACCTCGCGGCGCAAGTCGAGATAGCGATAGCGCAGGCGGGTTTCCTCAGGATATTCCTGATCGCCAAAAACAATCAGCGGTAACTCATCGGATGCGCCCAGAACCTCCATATCGCGGATAAAAACCTCTATCTCTCCGGTCGGGATCTTGGCGTTTACAAGGTCCGCATCGCGCGCCTTCACATTTCCGTCGATCCTGATGCACCATTCGGAGCGAACCTTTTCCACCTCAGCGAAAACTGGGCTGTCAGGATCGCAAAGAACCTGTGTCACGCCATAGTGATCGCGCAGATCGATAAACAAAACACCACCGTGATCTCGGATCCGGTGCACCCATCCGGCAAGACGAACGGTTTCGCCTTCGTTGGCTTTGGTAAGCTGCGCGCAAGTGTGGCTGCGATAAGCGTGCATAATAAGGCCTTTCTGCGCCGAATTCAGTGGTATCATTGGTCCGCGCCGATACACATGGCCCGCGCAACAAAGTCAAGGCCTCAACGCCCCGCACGCCCAAGCAGGAAACCGCGCAAATCTGCAAAAACGTTTACAGAACGCCGATTTTGCGCAAAACTTTTTGCCACAGCCGCATTTGGTGGACTGTGCGCCCGCTCTGCGAGAGGGAGGAAAAACGCATCGGGCGTGTCTGGGGGCACTAAAACTGATGGGGTGGAGCTATGTGGATCAAGGCTCTTGATGCGTTCCTGTCGCATCTCTTTCGTAACGGCGAATTTATCCTAACCTATCCCGATGGTGAGACGCGCCGGTATGGTGATGGTAGTGAACCGCGTGTATCGGTGACGCTACACTCCGAAGATCTGCCACGCCGAATTATCATGTCGCCAGAACTGGCCACGGGAGAGGCCTATGTCGACGGTGATCTGACAATTGAAGAAGATGACCTTTACGGATTTCTGACACTCGCAATCCAGAATATTGCGGCGCAGGGTCAGCCTTGGTTTCGCAAACCGCTTGAAATCGTGCGGCATCTTGGCCGCTACGTACAGCAATTCAACCCGGCCAAACGGGCACGCACAAACGTTGCGCATCACTATGACCTTTCCGGCGAACTCTATGACCTATTCCTGGATGACGACCGACAATACTCCTGCGCCTATTTCGAAGACCCCAAAATGACGCTTGAGGAGGCACAGACCGCCAAGAAACGTCATATTGCCAAAAAGCTCCTGATTGAGCCGGGCATGCGCGTGCTTGATGTCGGGTGTGGCTGGGGCGGTATGGGCCTAATGCTTGCCGAAGAGCACGGCGCCGAAGTGGTGGGTGTGACCCTTTCTGAAGAACAGCATGCGCTTGCCAACAAGCGCGCCAGTGAAGCGGGGCTTTCAGATCGTGTATCTTTCCGTTTAATGGACTATCGCGATGTGGAAGGGCAATTCGATCGCATCGTCTCGGTCGGTATGTTCGAACATGTGGGCGTGCCGCATTACAATGAGTATTTCCGTAAAGTGCGCAGTCTTTTGAAAACCGATGGGGTCGCCCTCATACACACGATAGGACGATGTGACACGCCCAGCACGACAAGCCCATGGATTGCGAAATACATTTTCCCTGGGGGCTATGTGCCCTCTATGTCAGAGGCGGTAAGCGCAGTTGAGAAACAGGATTTGATCACCACAGATGTGGAGGTGTGGCGACTGCATTATGCCGAAACCCTGCGGCATTGGCATGACCGGTTCGTTGCCAATATCGAAAAGGCGAAAGAGCTCTACGATGAGCGGTTCTGCCGCATGTGGCGCTACTACCTTGTTGCCTGCGAGCTCACCTTCCGGTTCAACAAACAGGTCGTGTTTCAGTTTCAGCTGGCACCATTGCAGGAAAACGTACCGCTCACGCGCGATTACCTTTATCCACCCGAGAAATCAGACGTCAGACACGCTGCCGAGTAAGGCCTTGCTGCGAGGCACAATTCCGTTAACACGTCGCGTGTTGATGGAAGGAAAAATACTATGCGCGCGACTGAGCAGCTCAAAAACGAAAACGCCGAAACTTGGCGGGCGGCGACCACGCATGCGTTTACCGATGCGCTTGGGGAGGGCGCGCTTGAGTCAGAGAAAATGGCGGGCTATCTGCAACAGGATTATCTTTTCATCGACGGGTTTGTGCGGCTTCTTGCGTCTGCTATCGCGCACGCGCCCACATTGGCCGACAGCGTGCCAGCCGCGGAATTTCTGGCGCTGATCACCGGGCCGGAGAACACCTATTTCCTGCGTAGCCTCGAAGCACTGGATGTTCCACAAGCGGGAGAACCAGAGCCAGAAACGCGCGCGTTTCAGGATCTTATGGACGAGGCGCGGCTTTCGGGGCGATACGAAATCATGCTGGGTGTGCTGGTGGTGGCAGAATGGATTTACCTCGATTGGGCCACACCGCTGCAAGACAAAGCGGACCATCTGCCCTTCTGGTTCGGCGAATGGATAACACTGCATTCCGGCGAAGATTTTGCTGGAGTTGTCGAGTACCTGCGTAACCAGCTTGATGCTGTGTGGGAAACGCTGGGTGAGCGCGCCCGTGCAGACGTCCGCGCCACCTTTGCAAAAGCCGTGCAGCTCGAGTTGGACTTTTTCGATGCGTCGTGGCGGGGATTTCCGGTTGCACTGTAAAAATTTGCTTTGAGCCCATCCTGCTCAATAGCCAGGATGCCGCGAACCTCCGTTTCCGGTTTTCCAAACCTCACATGGCTGCTCCAAACACCCAACCTGACGCCATCGACCCGCTGACGGCCAGAGCCAAATAGAGAAGAAACGGCTTTATTCGGAGGACTGGAAAGATAGCCATCGCACCCCAGACGCTCACGACACCGCCCGACACAAGGAAGGCCATCGCGGCCCCGGGTGACATGCCGTGTTCCAACAGAGAGCGCGTGAGTGGCATCGCCGCATATCCGTCAAGGTAGACCGGACCGCCCACCAGCACGGCAAGCGGAATGGCAAAAGCGCTGTCGCTACCAACGTAGGAGGCGATGAAAGTAGGTTCCAACCAGGCATTCAGAAGATGCTCCGCCGCGAATGCAGGGATCAGAACGATCAGGATCAACCGGGCGACGGACCACGCATCTTTACAGAATCGCGTGCGCCGTTCGGGTGACCGCCAGATGCGCGGATTAAATCCGCCCATGACCGATCCACATCCACCGCAGGATACCCCAAGCGACCCGACGATCCGGTTCGACCTCAGCGCGACGCGGGCCCATTCACGATCCGCAAAGAGGATCGTCACGGCACCACCAAACAGCCCCAGACCGATCGCGGCCAGGGTCTTGCCAACCGCGAACTCCCAGCCAAGCACCGCCGCCGTTGCCGACAACATCGCCGGCGACGTGATCGGGGAGGCCAGCCAGAACGCCATGACGGCGGCCAGGGGAACGCCCGCTGCGAGGAGACCCGCCATCAGAGGCAGTACTGTCACACCGCAAATCGGAAGAAACGCGCCGACCACAGTAGCGGCCACAATGGTCTGAACAATGCGGCCCTGGAAAACAGATGCAACCCTTTCACCCGCGCCGCTAGCTGTCATCCAGGCGGCTAGCAAGACGCCCGGAATGATCATCGGCGCGACATGAACAACGCCGATGGCCACAAAAATGCTTGTTTCGAACGCCAGTTCGGGCTGCCAGAGCATAAGGGCAAGAAGTGTTAGAACGAGTAGGGCGTAGATATGGCCCATCTTTGGTTTTGCGACGCGGACGATTTCGGTGACAGACATGGAATTCTCCTGTCATCTCAAAATAGGCTGTGGAAAGACATATGAGAAACGAGTAATTTGTGTATCAGCCATCGGATTCTTAAATACTATGTCCCAATTAAACAGCGACCACTTGCGCACCTTTCTGGCCATTGAGCAGGCAGGCAGCGTCACGGGCGGTGCAGAACGCATCGGACGCTCGCAATCAGCGACGAGCTTGCAAATCCGCCAGTTGGAAGACGTCGTTGGCAAGCCTCTTTTCGAACGGCATGGACGCGGCGTTGTGCTAACGGCGGCGGGCGAACTGCTTAGGCCGGTTGCGCGCGAGGTCGTGGGGTCCCTTGACCGGACGCTCGCTGACCTGCGCGGTGAAAGCCTCACTGGACGCCTTAGGATTGGCATGCCCGATGATCACGGCCGTTCTGTGCTGGCGGGCATTGTCGCTGATTTTGCCGCCCTGCACCCGAAGGTCGAGTTGGAAGTGCAATGCGCCCTTGGCGTGGGATTCGAGAGCGCGCTTGCCTCTGGAACCCTTGATCTTGCCGTGTTCGACGTGGCCAAGCCACGTGAAAGTCACGAGGTTCTCCGCCAAAGCGCACTGGTTTGGCGAGGCCACCCGGACCGAAGCTTTGATCAGGCGGACACTTTGCCCGTCGCTCTGTTCGATAGAAGCTGCTGGTGGCGAGATATTGCAATAGCGAGCTTAGAGTCCTCCGGGCGACCATTTGAAGTTGTCTTCACAAGCGAAAGCTCGGTTGGCATCCGTGCTGCCGTAGAGTCCGGCATCGCCGTCGGCTTGCTCAGCACCGAAAAAAACCTGACCGGCCTTGTGCCGGTCGATGGCCTAGATGCACGGCATCAAACTTACCTTGTTCTCCAACAAGGAGTTGGAGGTATCGGGCAGGTATGCGATGCAATGCGTGAGGCCATACGTAGGGCTTTCGTGGACTGAGCCAAAAGGGGAAAACCTTACATTTCCACCGGCCCGAAATGTCCGCACAGTAGAGATCGAGAAGGTTGGTTAAAGGCTTAAATTGGCGGCACGGATAAGAGGTTTTAAACGCTCCCGGTATTCAGACGTCCCTACCCCCTTGCACACCTCTGCCGGATGGCTATAAGGCCAACAATTTGCGTTTTCGATGGGGGCCGGAATGCCGAAAAGAACCGATATCAAATCCATAATGATCATCGGTGCGGGCCCCATCATCATCGGACAGGCCTGCGAATTCGACTATTCTGGCGCACAGGCGTGCAAGGCGCTGCGAGAAGAAGGGTATCGGGTCATTCTGGTGAACTCCAACCCGGCCACGATCATGACCGACCCGGAGCTGGCGGACGCCACCTACATTGAGCCGATTACGCCAGAGGTTGTCGCCAAAATCATCGAGAAGGAACGCCCCGACGCGCTTCTACCGACAATGGGCGGACAGACCGGGCTCAATACCTCTCTGGCAGTGGCGGATATGGGCGTTTTGGAGAAGTTTGGCGTGGAACTTATTGGCGCCAACCGCGAAGCCATCGAGATGGCCGAGGACCGCAAGCTTTTTCGCGAGGCAATGGACCGGCTGGGGATCGAAAACCCGCGCGCCACGATCGCCAATAACATGGACGAATGCATGGCCGCGCTCGATGACATCGGTCTGCCCGCGATCATTCGGCCTGCTTTCACCTTGGGAGGTACCGGCGGCGGGGTGGCCTATAACCGCGCCGACTATGAGTACTACTGCAAATCCGGCCTCGATGCCTCGCCAGTCAGCCAAATCCTGATCGATGAAAGCCTGCTCGGCTGGAAAGAGTACGAGATGGAAGTGGTGCGCGATAAGGCCGATAACGCCATCATCGTCTGTTCCATCGAGAACGTGGACCCGATGGGCGTACACACGGGCGACTCGATCACAGTGGCCCCTGCGCTGACGCTCACCGACAAGGAATATCAGATCATGCGCAACGGCTCGATTGCCGTGCTGCGCGAGATCGGGGTGGAAACCGGTGGCTCAAATGTGCAATGGGCGATCAACCCCGATGATGGGCGCATGGTCGTCATCGAGATGAACCCGAGGGTAAGCCGTTCTTCCGCGCTGGCCTCTAAGGCCACAGGTTTCCCGATTGCCAAGATCGCGGCGAAGCTGGCTGTGGGCTACACGCTCGATGAGCTCGACAACGACATCACCAAGGTGACACCAGCGAGCTTTGAGCCGACGATTGACTACGTCGTCACCAAAATCCCACGTTTTGCTTTCGAGAAGTTTCCGGGGTCCGAGCCTTACCTCACCACAGCTATGAAATCTGTGGGTGAAGCTATGTCGATCGGTCGAACGATCCATGAAAGCCTGCAAAAGGCGTTGGCGTCGATGGAGACCGGTCTCACCGGGTTTGACGAGATTGAAATAGACGGTGCGCCGGACAAAGCGGCCATCGTCAAAGCGATTAGCAAACAGACGCCTGACCGGCTTCGAACAATTGCGCAAGCGATGCGTGAGGGTCTCAGCGATGACGAGATTTTCCTCGCAACTAAGTTCGACCCATGGTTCCTCGCGCGCATCCGCGAGATCATCGATGCCGAGGCAGAGGTGCGCGAAACAGGTCTGCCAACAGAGGCGGCAGGTTTGCGGCGGCTGAAGATGCTGGGCTTCACCGATGCCCGGCTAGCCAAGCTCACCGGCTTCAAGGAGGCCGACGTGCGCAGGGCGCGGCGCAATGCAGGTGTCACCGCCGTGTTCAAGCGCATCGATACTTGCGGCGCGGAGTTCGAGGCGCAGACGCCTTATATGTACTCCACTTATGAGGCCCCGATGATGGGCGATGTAGAGTGCGAGGCGCGCCCCTCTGATCGCAAGAAGGTGGTGATCCTCGGTGGCGGCCCGAACCGAATCGGTCAGGGCATTGAGTTTGACTATTGCTGTTGTCACGCCTGCTTTGCTTTGAGCGATGCGGGTTATGAGACCATTATGATCAACTGCAACCCGGAGACGGTCAGCACAGATTATGACACTTCTGACAGGCTTTATTTTGAACCGCTGACTTTTGAACATGTGATGGAAGTGCTGACCAAGGAGCAGGAGGACGGCACGCTGCATGGCGTCATCGTTCAATTCGGTGGCCAAACACCATTGAAGCTCGCCAATGCACTGGAGGCGGAAGGCATCCCGATCCTCGGCACCTCACCCGATGCGATTGATCTGGCCGAGGACCGCGAGCGCTTTCAGGCGCTGGTCAATCAGCTTGACTTGAAACAGCCCAAGAATGGCATCGCATCTACACCGGCCCAAGCTCTTGCGATTGCAGAGGATATCGGTTTCCCGCTGGTCATTCGTCCATCATACGTTCTCGGCGGTCGCGCCATGGAGATCGTGCGCGATATGGCGCAGCTCGAGCGGTATATTTCAGAGGCCGTCGTTGTTTCCGGCGATAGCCCTGTCCTACTCGATGGCTATCTGGCAGGTGCGATTGAATGTGATGTCGATGCGCTTTGCGATGGCGAAAACGTACACGTCGCAGGTATACTGCAACATATCGAAGAGGCGGGCGTGCACTCTGGAGACAGCGCTTGTTCCTTGCCGCCACACACATTCAATCAAACGATCATCGACGAGATTGAGCGTCAGACCAAGGCTCTCGCTCTGGCATTGCATGTTAAGGGCTTGATGAATGTGCAATTCGCAGTGCAAGGCGAGACGATTTACCTGATAGAGGTGAACCCTCGCGCCTCTCGGACCGTACCTTTCGTGGCGAAAGCTACTGACAGCGCGATTGCTTCGATAGCGGCGCGGCTCATGGCAGGTGAAAGCCTGGATAATTTCCCTCATCGTGGCCCCTACCCGTCGGATGCGAAGCCAGGCACCCTTCCTATGGCTGATCAAATGACTTTGGCTGACCCCGCCATGCCATGGTTCTCGGTAAAAGAAGCCGTAATGCCATTTGCACGTTTCCCTGGTGTAGACACGATCCTTGGCCCCGAGATGCGTTCTACCGGTGAGGTCATGGGCTGGGATGTATCCTTCCCACGTGCTTTCTTGAAAGCGCAACTTGGCGCGGGTACGCATCTGCCAGATGGCGGCAAAGTGTTCTTTTCGATCAAGAATGACGACAAGACTGACGAATTGGTCGATACCGCGCGTCACCTCGTAGATCTGGGTTTTGCAATTGTTGCGACCCGCGGTACCGCGTCGTTCCTTGAAGGTCACGACATCGCTTGCGAGGTCGTGAACAAGGTTTACGAGGGCCAGCCGCATGTCGTTGACATGATGAAAGACGGTCATATCAGCCTGGTGATGAACACAACCGAAGGGGCGCAGGCGGTCGAGGACAGCCGCGAAATCCGCTCCGTCGCGCTCTACGACAAGATCCCTTATTACACGACGGCGGCCGCTGCTCATGCCGCCGCGCTGGCGATGAAAGCACGTCAGGACGGTGAAATTGTTGTAACCCCGCTACAGGGCGCGTGAGTCAATACGCTTTTAAACGCGGCGATTGTGTCGTAATCTATTGTTTTTAAAAAACTAAATTTAGTTATCCACAGCTATGCAAAACTACCATTTCGGGAATGCAAAAAACGCATAGATTTTTAACGTGAAATAGATTGCGCGGTCATAATTTTGGCTTATCTGGGAAGTATGAACACGATCGTTCTTTGAACCCAACGCCAACACATAGGAGGCTGTTATGACACGTGATGAACTGAACCGCGAGCTTCGCATGCATAGTGCCACTTGGCAGTCAGTGGTTCTTGTATATGGCATTCTGGTCGGCACCTTGGTCTTTTCGGCCATGGCCGTGGTCAGCTAAAGGCACCACACACCAACCACTTCATTAGTTTGCACCGATTGCGCCTATTGTCGAAAGACTGGCGCGATTCCCGTTTCCGGAGTGTCCAATGAACAAAGATGATCTAATCAAAGAGATGCGTGCGCACAGCGCCACGTGGCAGGCTGTGGTCATCGTCTATGCCGTCATCGTCGGAACCATGGTTCTGGCGGCAATGTCTATCACCAGCTAAAGCATGCGACTAAAAAAAGCGGCCATCCCGGGGACGGCCGCTCAATGTGCGTGTTCCGAAACGATCAGTTATCAGCGATCTTTGCCGAGGCCGCGTCGCCCACGTTGTCCACACCGCGTTCTTCAAGCAGCGTAGTGAGCCAGTTCGGATCCATCTCTGGCACTGAGCTTAGCAGCAGGTCCGTATAGGGGTGGTGCGGTGGTTGGAACATATCGTCCTTCGCGCCCTGCTCCACCACACGGCCTTGCTGCATCACCACCACCTCATCAGAGATCGCACGCACGGTCGCCAGATCGTGGGTGATGAACATGTAGGCCAGGTTTAGCTCCTGCTGAAGCCGGTCAAGCAGACGCAAGATGCCTTCCGCCACAAGCTGGTCGAGCGCCGATGTAACCTCGTCACAGACGATAAAGGTCGGGTTTGCCGCCAACGCCCTGGCAATACCGATGCGTTGCTTCTGACCGCCTGAAAGCTCTGGCGGATAGCGATTGTAGAACTTCGAAGGATCAAGCTCGATCAGATCGAGCAGTTCGTCCACGCGGTTCTTCAATGCAGCGCCAGTTAGCCCGGAATAAAACTGTGCCGGTCGTCCAATGATTTCCGAGATTTTCACCTTCGGGTTCAGCGCCGTATCCGCCATCTGATAAATCATCTGGCATTGCCGGAGCTGATCACGGTCCCGATCCCGGTAATCGTTCGGGAACGGGCTGCCCTTGAATAGAACTTCGCCCTTGGAAGGCGGCAGAAGGCCGGTGATCACTCGGGCCGTGGTCGATTTACCCGAACCGGACTCCCCAACAACGGCGACCGTCATGCCCTCATAGATATCAAAAGAGACATCATTGAGGATTTTGGGGCCACCAGTATAGGCCGCATCCACGTTCTTGACAGATATAAGAGGAACCGTATCCTTTGGCCGATCCTTCTGAGGCCTTGTGAAACTGCGCACCGCCCACAGAGACTTCGTATACTCCTCTTTTGGGTTGGCAAGCATTTCCTCGGTTGACGCCTCCTCAACCTCATTGCCCTTGAGCAGCACCTTGATGACGTCGGACATCTGCGCCACGACCGCCAGGTCGTGGGTAATGTATAGCGCAGCCGTGTTAAACTGCTCCACAATGTCACGGATCGCCGCAAGCACCTCAATCTGAGTGGTCACGTCAAGAGCAGTGGTCGGCTCATCAAAGATGATCAGGTCTGGGCGACAAGACATTGCCATCGCCGTCATGGCGCGCTGCAACTGACCGCCAGAGACCTGGTGCGGATAGCGGAAACCGATCTCTTCCGGGTTCGGCAAACGCAGACGCTCATAAAGCTCAATCGCGTCTTCCTGCGCCTCCATCCGTTTTTTGATGCGGTACTGAAGCGGTGCCTCAGTGTGCTGATCGATCAACTTATGCGCCGGGTTGAAAGATGCTGCCGCAGACTGTGCCACGTAAGCGATACGAGAGCCACGCAGAGCGCGCTTTTCGTTCGTCGTAGCGGTGGTCAATTCCATACCGTCAAACTCGATAGAGCCTTCGGAAATGCGCGTGCCATCGCGAGCATAACCCATGGCGGCGGCTCCAATAGTGGATTTGCCCGCTCCGGATTCTCCGATGAGACCCATCACCTCTCCACGGTGGAGGGTAAGATCGACACCCTTGATGATGTCGACCCATGTTTCATCGGAATAGCCCTGGATTTTCAAATCCCGGATTTTCAGAAGGACTTCTTTTTTCTTCTCAGCCATATCTGATTACTCCTTCAGGCCGGATGAGCGATGCAGCATCCAGTCCACGACAAAGTTGACGCCCACGGTTAAGAGCGCGATTGCGGCAGCGGGAATAAGCGGCGTAATCTCCCCAAAGGAAATAAGCGTCGCGTTTTCTCGCACCATCGAGCCCCAGTCGGCAGTAGGCGGTTGTATCCCCAAACCAAGGAAACTTAGTCCCGCTATTAGCAGGAACACAAAGCAGAACTCCAAGCCAAACTCGGCCACAAGTGGCGCGGTTGAGTTTGGAAGGATTTCTCGGCGGATCAGGTACCAGTTCTTCTCACCTCGGAGTTTGGCAGCCTCGATGTAGTCCATGACCACAACGTTGCCTGCGACCGCCCGCGTCAAACGATAGACACGTGGTGAGTAGATCACGCCGACCACGAGGATCAGGATGACCTCTGAGGCATCAAACAGGGTTGTCCCTGCAAGAGCAAACGCGATAGCCACGCCAACTACAACCGCTGCACCAATAATCCAGCCCATCAACCCATCAGCTGCCGCCGCAAGAAAAAGCAATCCCACGATGACTGCGAAACCACTGAGAAGCCAGAAACTCGTAGATGGTGCGGCCAACGAGCCACCGAAAATTGACAGCATCAGAAGCGCGAAGATCAGAGACGGGATTGACATGATAACGTCAACCACACGCCCCATCACTAGGTCGAAATACCCGCCCTTGGTTGCGGCAAGCAGCCCCGCCATCGCACCGAGGATGAAGGCTAGGGTTGTGCCGACAACAGCCAACGCAACGGTGTTCCGCGCGCCATAGATAATTCGGCTGAAGATATCACGACCAAGTTGGTCCGCCCCTAGCAGAAGTTCTTCGTCTGCGGGTGCGAAAGCCGAAGTGATAACTTCAGCTTCTCCAAATGGTGCAATCAAGGGCGCAAAGATGCCCATGACCGCGACAGTAAAGATAACGAACATCCCGAAAGCAGCCGTCAAAGGGGCTGTGCGTAGTTCTTTGGCCATGTCGTCGCTTGCAAGCGCGATTAAGAATTCGCGGAAAGCATACGAAACTGCGGCTGCAGCGCCCAGAACGGCCGCGCTGATCGCAACAAACTGCAGCGCGCTTTGACCGCCAACAATACCCAAAACGAAGGATACCAGAGTTAGCGAGAACAAAAGCAGGAACGCGGAACGTTGGTTGAAGTAAGCCGCGACGCAGCTGGAGCCGAGGATAACGGTGAAGTATATTATTGCAAAATTCATAGCTCGCCTCCCCTACTTCGGATGCCGCAGACGCGGGTTGGTTAGAATTGCACCTACGTCAGCTGCAAGGTTGAGCAGGATGTAGGTGGCCGCGAAGATCAGACAGCTTGCCTGAACAATCGGGAAGTCACGCTTAGACACTGCATCCACAAGCGCCTGTCCGATGCCCGGATAGACGAACACCACTTCCACCAGAACCACACCGGTGATCAAGTAAGCGAGGTTCAGTGCAACAACGTTGATGATTGGCGCCCAAGCGTTGGGCAGCGCGTGCTTAACAATCACCTTCCAAGGCGGAGCGCCTTTAAGCCTTGCCATTTCGATGTAAGGCGAGGCCAAAAGGTTGATGATCGCCGCGCGCGTCATGCGCATCATGTGCGCCATAACCACCAGGACCAAAGTCAAAGCAGGTAAGAAGGTTCGTTCCAGCAGTTCCCAGAAAGTCATTCCATCGCTCAGACTTGCAATGGCAGGGAACATGCCCCACTTCACCGCAAAATAGAGTATCAGGATGTAGCCAAGAAAGAATTCTGGTGAAGAGATGAATGTGAGCGTCACAACGTTAGCTGCGCGATCAAATATTGAGTTGCGCATCAGCGCAACAAGAACACCCAGAATAATCGAAATAGGCACCGCAATCACAGCTGCATAAGCCGCTAGGAAAAGCGTGTTGGTAAATCGCTCGCCGATGACTTCGGTTACCGGTGTTTTCGTTACAATCGAGCTGCCGAAATCGAGCACTACTGCCCCTCGGAGCCAGTCGAGATACCGAACGATTGCGGGCTGGTCGAGCCCCATTTCCTTGCGCAACGCGGCAAGGTTTTCTTCCGTCGCGCCCTGTCCGAGTACCGCCTGAGCAATATCGCCCGGCAGCAGCTCGACCATGAAAAAGATAATGATGGAGATGACCAACAATATGATCAATCCGAGACCGAGACGCTGGCCAACGAGGCGTGCGATGTCTCCCATGTGTCCCTCCTGCTGAAGTGGCGGTGTGAGTTACCGGTTACGGCACGGCACCGCGCAGCATAGTTATTTGAGGTGTCCCCCGATTAGTTTTCATCCGTGTCGAAACACCAATGAGGATGCCGTCCCTTAACGTACACCCCAAGCAAATGCCCCGGCGCAGTGCACCGGGGCATATGTTTTAGCTTTCGAACCACCAGCGGCTGGCGTGACGGTATCCGTCCATTTGCCATGCCGGTGATAGCGTACCACCATGTTTCACATTGGAGCGACGCCCGTACACGAAGTTCGGGAAGTATGGAATGATCGTACCACCATCGTCACGAGCCAACTGACCCATCTCGGTGTACATCTCCGCACGTTTCGCATCATCCAGCTCTGCTTTAGCTTGCAAGAGTAGCTCGTTGAAACGTGGGTTCTTCCAGTGTGACTCATTCCAGGCCGCGTCATCTTTATAGGCCAACGTGTACATAACGTCCGGCGTCGGACGTGCGCCCCATGTCACCATGCAGAACGGTTTGACCAGCCATACGTCAGACCAGTAGCCGTCGTTTGGTTCACGCACGACATTGACTGTAATGCCGGCTGCTTTTGCATGCTCTGAGAACAGAACTGCAGCGTCAACCGCACCTGTGGTGATGGAATCCGCAGTTGAGAAGTTCACTGTCAGGTCTTCCATACCAACCTTCTTCAGCAAGGACTTCGCCTGATCAGGATCATACTGACGCTGTTCAATCGAATCTGGGAAGTAAGGCATCGCTGGCGAGTGGTGGAAGTCGTTACCAATCGTCGCCGCACCGAACGTGATCTTCTCAATCAGTTCTTCGCGGTTGATTGCCAGTTTCAGCGCCATGCGTACTTCTGGAATGTTGAATGGTTCAACATCCACATGCATCGGCATCGTAATCGCTTGCGCTGACGCAACCGTGTCGATTTCCACGTCTGGGTTACGTGCTAGCAGCGTGAGAGTTTTGTTCTCAAGCAAGCTCGCCGCATCTACGTCACCTGTAACGAGCGCTGTTTGACGCGCGTTCGGGTCGTTGATGACAAGGAACTCCACCTCGTCGAAATACGCGCCTTCGCCGTGCCAGCCATCGTGGCGCACAAGCGTCGCACCAACACCAAATTCCAAATCCTTGATTTTGTAAGGACCAGAACCCATGCCAGACTGCCAGTTGGCTGTACCATCAGCATTCGCTGGTACGATCGCCAGGTGATAGTCAGGCATAATCCAAGGTAAGTCAGCGGTCGGCGCTGACAGCTTGAACGTTACCGAGTCGCCATTGTCGACCATCTCTTCAACACCAGCTAAGAGTGCTTTCGCCGCTGATGTGGATGCCTCACCACGGTGGTGGTTCATCGATGCGATAACATCCGCAGTAGTGACTTTGGCGCCATCGTGGAAAGTAGCATTCGGATTGATCTTGAATGTCCACTCTTTTGCATCAGGCGTTGCCGACCATTCGCTTGCGATATCACCGCCAAGCGAGCCATCCGGGTTGATCATCGTCAGATACGA
>JBCDDS010000010.1:0-49809 GCA_039180185.1 Pseudomonadota bacterium
CGAGCAAAAGCGCGGGTGGCGGGCTCGATGACCTCTTCAAGATGCTGGATGCGGATGGAGACGGCTCACCGCTCGACGATATCCTCGGCAAATTTATGAAATGAAGCTCTTTCTGATCACAAATGTCGAAAAGATCAGGTTCCTATGCGATACTCTATTGCGACTATCCCCTCGATATGCACTCTGCCTTAACGGGAAAGCATCAAACGAGGGGATCGGAATTTGCAAACCGATAACGCATCAAATCTAAACTCCAGATTACCGTTGGCAATGAAGCCATTGGGGCTGTTGTTGGCGCTAAGCGTTTTGTCCGCATGCGGAGGTTCCGCCACTGAAATTACCAGAGACAACCCCAACTTTTTCGCTGGAGACGTTGATCGCAAGACAAAAGTGATGACAGGTGCTTACGATCCAAGCAGTTTTTCATCTACCCAAGTTCGAAAACTTGTGACCGCTGTGTGTGCAAGCGGTCGTCTTTCAGGTTTCAGTGAAGCTGAAAGAGATGGACTTGTTGAGTTTTCCGCCATGTGTTCAGGGGGCTTCGCGAGCAGCGTTGGGTTCGTTGAATTTGAGCGTGTTAGCAGCAGCATCGTTTTGATAGAAACAACTGGAGGAGATGGTAGGGGGAACGTCGTTTTTGGTGAAAAGCAGGTTTCTATTTAGCAAGCACTAGACTAAGTGCAGTTAAGCATCGGGTCCCGCATTAGTAAAGTGTAGAGGCAATTATAACGCTCGTTTCAATCCTGCCAACGGCCCGTACCGCTCAGGCGTGGGGAGAGTTGTTGAAACTCCCAAACCAAAGGACAGGCGTTGGGGATAATATGGCCGTGTGTCACCTCAACGCTCCAACCACGCTCGGCCCCTGGAAAATCAGCCAGTTCAGGCGTGAGTTCCCAATGTAGCGTAGTCTTACCCGTTACCTGTAGAAGATCGCCGGTCTCAAAATCGATAAACAGCAGTCCAGCGACCGGATTGACCAGCATGTTGCCCAGGGAGTTGAAAAGTGAGTTCCCGCTAAAGTCGGGTATCGTCAGACAGTTGCGTTTCACGTGCACAAATCCCGCGCGCCCCCCTCGGTGATTAACGTCCACACCGCCAACATCGTGCTGATCATCATGCGGATTGTGGGTGGCAACGAATAATGTATCAGCTGCTCGTATGATCCGTCGCGCCTCTTTGGGGAGATCGGTGAATTCCTGCTTTGCGTCCGCCGATCGCTCTACAAAACTATGCGCTCGCTTCTGAATATACTGGGGGCAGTTCCCAAATGACATGTCGACCGAAAGCTCAAGCCCTGAAGCGCCCATAGCCGTAACGGTTGCGTTCAACCGGTTGCGCCTGCGCGTTTCCAACTGCACACCCACGACCGACACAGGTGATCCGACCGTTATATTATCTGACAAAGGATCGCCTGCGATTATGTCGCCACGAATGTCCAATCGTTTATTGTTCGGTGAGTTGGCGAAACCGGGTTGTCCGAAGACGGCTGAGGCCCAGGGCGCGCCAGAGCGATCCACAGAGCCGAGCACAAGGAATGGGAGCGAATTAAAAAACGCGCGATGTTGTTCCGGCATGTACGAACGCATGATTTTACGACCGATCACGTCTTGCTCAGCCTCAAGACCTAGTCTGCGTTGCAATTCCCGCTCACCCGAATGAAATGGCGATGTTTCGCGATCCCAGCCTGTGTTCACTTCGGACATGGCGTTCGCCCCCGGCTGCCATTGGTGAACTATACGTAGGCATTGAAGAAGGGGTTTGTAACCGCGGGATCGACTTCGCTAACCTTTATGTGTCGCAATCCACCACAGGTTTCCGCAGGGGTCCTCGATACCAGCCATCCTGTCGCCGTGCGGTCGAAGGTTTGGCTCCATGATCGAGGTGGCCCCCTGAGCGAGCGCATTTTCGTAAACCGCATCGGCATCATCCACAAACAGATGCATCTGCGATACCGTTGCAGCAAATGCCTCCGACGCCTGATTGAGCATCAGAGTCGTGTCGCCAATGCGTAGGCGCGCGTGCTGAACATGGCCGTCCTCGAACCGGTTCAGCTTGACAAGTTCCGCACCAAATGCAGCCTCGGCAAAGGCGATCAGTCGATCGGCATCCGCGACAGTGAAATAGGGCGTAACGGTGTGCAGACCGTCAGGATGCCGTTGCTCACCCATCGACGCGGATCACCTCGTTCTTCGGATCATATGGGCTGTCACAGGTCACGGTCGCATCCCAGAGCTTGTCCTGCATCTTCACCTTTAGCTTGGTGCCCACTACGGCCAAATCGGGCGTGACATAACCCATGCCAATCGATTTTTTGAAGGCCACGGAATAGCCACCGGAGGTCAGACGCCCGACGCGGGTGCCATCCACTGTGTAAAGCGCCTCGCGGCCCCATGGGTCAGCATCTCCTGGCCCGTCGATAAGGAGTGTACAGCACTTCACACGCACGCCCGTTTCAACCAGCTTGGCCTTGCCATGGAAATCTTTGTCTAGATCGACAAAGCGCGGCAGGTCTGCCTCAAGCGGCGTGGCATCGCGACCCAACTCCGTGCCAAAGGCGCGATAGCTTTTTTCCTGCCGCAACCAGTTTTGAGCCCGTGCGCCGACAAGCTTCATCCCGTGTTCTGCGCCCGCCTCTTCCAACAAATCAAACAGATAATTCTGCATCTCAATCGGATGGTGTAGCTCCCAACCGAGCTCACCCGTATACGCTACGCGGATCGCGTTGACCGGGCACATGCCAAGCTCAATCTGACGGTAAGAGAGCCATGGGAAACGTTTGTTGGAAAGCGCCGTTGCTGGATCAGCATCCTTAATCACCTTGTTCAGGACATCGCGAGACTTTGGCCCAGCGATGGCAAAAACGCCCCACTGCGATGTCACGTTCTGAATTTCGATATAGCCAAATTCGTTCGCCTTATCCTCAGCCGCCTTGCGCAAGAAATCTGCATCGTATTCGGTCCAAGCCCCTGCAGAGACGCAGTAATATTCGTTCTCCGCCATCCGCACGATAGTGTATTCCGTGCGCGTCGTACCATGGGCCGTGAGCGCATAAGTCAGGTTAATCCGGCCTACGCGTGGCAGCTTGTTACAGGTGAACCAGTCGAGGAACGCCGTCGCGCCCGGTCCTTTGACCACATGTTTTGTAAAGGCCGTTGCATCAATGAGCCCCACGCCCTCACGGATCGCTTTGGCCTCATCAAAGGCATGCTGCCACCAACCGCCACGACGGAAGCTGCGACTATCGTGGTCAAAATTATCAGGCGCATCAAGTGGACCGTAATAGTTGGGCCGCTCCCAACCATTGACCCAGCCGAACTGCGCCCCCCGCGCTTTCTGCCGGTCATAGGCGGGTGCCGTGCGCAACGGGCGACATGCCTCCCGCTCTTCGTCCGGATGGTGCAGAATGTAGACGTGATTGTAGCATTCCTCGTTTTTGCGCGCGGCAAACTCCGTGGTCATCCAGCTCTGCGAATAACGCTTTGGATCGAGGCTCGCCATGTCGATCTCTGCTTCGCCATCCACCATCATCTGCGCGAGATAGTAGCCCGTGCCGCCAGCAGCGGTGATGCCGAAGCTGAAGCCTTCGGCGAGCCACATATTGCGCAACCCAGGTGCCGGACCAACCAGAGGGTTGCCGTCGGGCGTATAACAGATCGGCCCGTTGAAATCGTCCTTCAAACCGCTTTGTTCGCAGGACGGAACGCGGTGGATCATCGCCATGTACTGGCTTTCAATCCTTTCCAGATCGAGCGGGAAAAGATCGGCACGGAAACTATCCGGTACCCCGTGTTCAAAACAGGCAGGCGCTCCAACTTCATAGACACCGAGAATCCAGCCGCCTCGTTCTTCTCGCACATAGGATTGGGCATCAGCATCGCGAACCACCGGGTGTTCCTTCCCGCCGTTCTTACGATACTCGACAAGACTCGGGTCTTCATCCATAACGATGAACTGGTGTTCGACCGGGATAGCCGGGAATTTGATGCCCAACAGTTTCGCCGTGCGTTGCGCATGGTTGCCCGAAGCGGTGACGACATGCTCGGCGGAAATCACAATCTGTTCGGCAGAGGGGACAAGGTTGCCACCCTTTTCGACCATTTTGGTTAGTGTCACATCCCAATGATTGTCTTTCCATTCGAAACCATCGGCCTGCCACTTGCGCTCAATCATGACCCCGCGTTGACGCGCGCCTTTGGCCATTGCCTGGGTCACGTCAGCGGGGTTAATGTAGCCGTCCTCAGTGTGATAGATCGCGCCTTTGAGGTCTTCCGTCTTGATTAGCGGCCAGCGTTCCTTGATCTGATCAGGGCTGAGCCATTCGTAGGACACGTCGCACGTCTCTGCCGTTGATGCATAGAGCATGTACTCATCCATACGCTCTTGGGTTTGCGCCATGCGCAAATTGCCAACCACAGCGAAACCTGCATTGAGCCCGGTTTCCTCTTCTAGCGTCTTATAGAAGTCGACCGAATACTTGTGGATGTGGGTCGTGGCATAGGACATGTTGAACAACGGCAGCAACCCAGCGGCATGCCAAGTCGAACCGGAAGTCAATTCGTCGCGCTCCACCAGCATGACATCGTCCCATCCTGCCTTGGCCAAATGGTAGGCGATGGATGTCCCGACGGCACCACCACCGACGACCAGAGCTTTGACCTGCGTTTTCATGCCATGCGACTCCCGAAAAACCTTGTGCTGGCAGGATAATTACCACGCCAGCACGTGCAAGGCGGGTCTAGCCGACATAAGTGGACACAAAAACGACCAGTCAGCATAAGAGGTAGATTACGCGATCACGACCTCCACCTTCCGATCACCGCAGCGAACAGGCCTTATTTCACTATCGAGTAAAGTGGGCAGTTTGTCGTCGATGATCTTTCTAAAAATATTGTGAAAAGTCATCACTCTCCCAAAGCGATCCCTTCACGCCTCGGATCCGCACCACCGCGTAGCACTTCACCTAGGGAAATCGCACTCAAACCGGAGGTCAACGGACGCGGTTCTACTTCAAATCCCATCTCCACCAAAGGCTGCGCGAAGGTTTCTGCCTTTGTGCCCTGCTCCACATCATAAGTCCCAAACCGATTCACCAGATGAGGTAGCGAGACTGCCTGTTGCACATCCATCCCCCAGTCAAGATGCGCCACAATCGATTTCGCGACATAGCCAATGATACGACTGCCGCCCGGGCTGCCGATGGCCAGAACCGGTTTGCCATCCTTCAAAACAATCGTCGGTGCCATCGAGGACCGCGGCCGTTTGCCGGGCTCCACCCGGTTGGCTATCGCCAATCCATCTCGGTGACTGCGGAAGGAGAAATCTGTCAGCTCATTGTTGAGCAGAAAGCCCCGTGCCATAAGCCTTGAGCCAAAGGCATTCTCTATAGTAGTGGTCATCGACAATACATTGCCGTAGCGATCTACGATGGAAATATGCGAGGTGGAGGGCAGCTCTATTGCGTCATCATCGGCCCAGTTGAGCGCATGGTCATACTCCGGACTACCCGGATCGACCGTTTCCAAGGCACCATTGTCGTGCAATAGCTTAGACCGTTCCGCCAAATAGCTCGAGTCCAGCATCCCCTCCACCGGCACAGGGACAAAATCCGTGTCGGCCACATAGCGGCCACGATCCGCGAACGCCAAGCGACTCGCATCACCAATGAGCCGCCAGCTATCTGCATTCTCGGGCCCCAACCCACTCATATCAAACGGCTCCAACAGACCCAGAATTTGCCCCACGGCCAATGCACCAGATGACGGCGGGCCCATGCCGCAGATTTTATAACCCCGGTAATCCCCACAGACCGCCTCGCGCTCCTTCACTCTGTACAGCGCGAGATCTTCGCGACTGAGAAGACCGGGATTGATTGGCGCCGTGCGCACCGCGGCGACAATGTCACTCGCAATTTTGCCGGTATAGAAGGGCGCGGCCCCGTCTCGGGCCAAAATGCGAAGGCTTTGAGCATAATCCGGATTGGTCAGGATTTGCCCTTCCTGTAGCGGCGTACCATCTGGCAAAAAGTAGTTGCGCGTACGCCTGAAAGTAGCCAGCCGTTCACTGTCGCCGTCAATCATGGTGGCCATGCGAGGCGAGACGGCAAATCCGTCCTCAGCATGCGCAATCGCATCTTCAAAAAGCGTGCGCCAATCGGCGCGGCCCCAACGTGCGTAGGCTTCTTCCAGAAGCAGCGGCACACCAGGCACGCCGACAGAACCTCCACCGACGACAGCATCGAAAAATCTCAGAGGCTGGCCATCCTCATCTTGAAACAGACGCGGTGTTGCCGCCAGCGGCGCAGTTTCACGGCCATCGAGTGTCGTCATGGTGCCGCTCGCCCCATCATACCAGACAAGAAAAGCCCCACCGCCGAGACCAGAACTCTGAGGCTCCACCAGCCCCAACACAGCCTGTACCGCAATCATAGCATCAGCTGCGCTGCCACCCGCACGCAGAATCTTTGCCCCCGCTTCAACGGCAAGGGGATTGGCGGCAACCACCATCCAGTCGTCTGCTTTAACGGGTAGACCGGCTTGCTTTGCCTTGAGCGCGATCTCTGCTTCTGGGGAACTGGCAAAAGCACCAGTGCCAGCTGCTTCCGGCTGCACCGCGTCTGCGGCTTCTTGAGCAAACACCGTGATTGGCAATAAGAGGAACGCCAGTAAAGCATAATACAATCGCATTTCAGATCCTCCAAACAGGGGTCAGAGCATCGATGGCACCACCTGATCTGGCGGTCTGTGGCCATCATCAAAAGTCTTGATGTTGAGCAGCACCTTCTCACCCATCTCAAGGCGTCCTTCCACTGTTGCCGAACCCATATGCGGCAACAACACTACGTTTTTTAACTCTCGAAGACGTGGATTTATCGCGCGCTCATCTTCATAGACATCAAGGCCTGCTCCAGCCAATTCACCGGCGCGCAACATCCTTGTCAAAGCGTTCTCGTCGATCACCTCACCGCGACTGGTGTTCACAATCACTGCGTCAGGCTTCATGAGCTTTAATCGACGTGCATTCATCAAATGAAATGTTGAAGGCGTATGTGGGCAATTGACGCTCAATACATCCATACGAGAGACCATCTGATCGAGGCTTTCCCAATACGTCGTGCCAAGTTCCTCTTCGGTTTCGCTGCGCAGACGGTGGCGATTATGGTAATGCACGTCCATCCCAAATGCCGCTGCGCGTCGCGCGACCGCCTGTCCGATCCTTCCCATGCCCAAAATACCCAAGCGACGCCCGGCAATGCGTCCGCCCAAAAGTGCGGTGGGGGACCAACCAGACCACTCATCAAGCTGCATCTGCGAAAGGCCTTCCGGTATCCGGCGGGTAACGCTTAGAATAAGTGCCATAGTCATGTCGGCCGTATCGTCAGTCAGTACACCAGGCGTATTGGAGACCAAAATGCCGCGTTGGCGCGCTGTCTGGACATCGATGTGATCCACTCCTGCCCCATAATTGGCGATGAGTTTCAAACGGTCACCGGCTTGTCCAATCAGACCTGCATCTAGTTTATCTGTTATTGTCGGTACGAGGACATCCGTAGTTTTGACCGCGTCAACCAACTCATCACGCGACATCGATCTATCTTCCGTACGTAACCGTACGTCAAATAGCTCCGACATGCGTCGTTCGACGGGTTCCGGCAAGCGTCGCGTTACAACAACACTTAACCGATCAGATGCCATTACACGAAACCTCTCGCTTTCAAACCAAGTGTTTTAATGGCAGAGTGGACTATGAATTCGTGGGGCACAAGAACCCAGCGTTAATGAACGATAAATGAGCAGTTAATGAAATCCGTTGCACATTTTGTCAGCGCATTGTTTTTGCTGACCTTAGGCCTGCCAGCATTCGGGCAGAGTGAGGAGACCGCATTGCGCGGTCCCGAAACCAATCTTCCGCTGCCTCGCTTTGTTTCCATGAAAACATCTGAGGGCAATGTCCGGCGTGGACCGAGCCTGACGCATCGCATCGACTGGGTATTCAAGCATCGCGATGTGCCTTTGGAGATCACGGCGGAGCACGGACACTGGCGCCGTGTGCGTGACCGGGATGGCGCTGGCGGCTGGATTCACTATTCGCTTCTATCCGGAACGCGCACTGCAATAGTCGAAAACGACATGATCAGCATCTACGTGAAACCAGACCCTAATGCGATGGAGGTCGCACAGCTTGAAATGGGTGTTGTTGCAAGACTTGATAAGTGTGACCGGACATGGTGCAGAGTAAGTGCCGGAGGCTATCGCGGATGGACCGAAAAGCGTTTTCTTTGGGGTGTCAAACCTGAAGAACTGATTGAGTGAATTCGAAAAAATCACTGCCCGATTAATCGCTTCAAAATTTTTCTTGCTATCCCTTGAACAGTGGCACCTGTCAGAGTAGGTAGCACGTCACTGTTGGGATGTAGCTCAATTGGTAGAGCACCGGTTTTTGGTACCGTAGGCTGCAGGTTCGAGTCCTGCCATCCCAGCCAAGTAAAACTCTTGCATTAAATGGCGCGCCGCAGAGTTAGTCCATAGAGAGCAATAGACTTTGCGCGAGTTTACAACGTCGGCAGTCTTTGATCCGCTTCTATGTTGCGCGGCTCGGTATGAACAATGGTTGTTTTCCACCAATTCAACCCGACGCTACATCCTGTTCAACAAAGATTGCTTTCACTTTGAAGACTGCAAAAATGCATCTTGCGGCCTGCCAAAGGATATTTTTTTAGCTTGATCCAGATCAAAGCAGCCGATGTCATTCTTCGTCAAACTAAACTCTAGCAGTCAGACCGCTGTCGACCAAGCGCACGTCTTGGTTGGTGAAACTAAACGATTGAAAAGAGATGATAAAACTTCAGAATTACCGATGGTCGAACTTCCGGAAATGTCCCAGTTGACTTCGAATATACCGGCACCTCTTGATCGGATCATTGCACAAGCAGGGCGCGTTGCGATAGTTTGTGATCTTCTCGAAGCGATTGCTGATAGCCTTCCTGCCCCCGCCGCCGGAGCCTGCGCCGAAGCTGCGCGGCTCTGTGCGCTCGAAATTCCGCGTCACTTTGACGAAGTCCAAAATGCATTGATACCAGTTTTGCGCGAACACGTTAGGCAGAAATCTCAATGGGATCTGCTGCTTGACCAGCTAGAACGCAACATCGCTGAAGACAATGTAAGGCTTGAGGAACTTATCGAAGTGTTATGGACGTTTAATGATACAAAAACGCGACGATTGAACTCAGAAGCTCTTGGCTATGTGCTTCGTGGATATTTTGAAGGCATGCGACGCCAATTGTCCTGGGAGGAAGCGATACTAACGCCTATCTCGCTTAGAGTGTTGCGGGAGGCCGACCTAAAGACAATAGCCTCAAGCATGGCCAAACGTGCAGCAGGTCACAAAGGCCTGGGCTTGAAAGAACTTTCAGGTGCTAAGCGCTCCATTCATTAAGCACTCAGAACCCGGCTCGCTCTTCTAGTCGTTCTTTATTTACGTCCACAACATGGCGGGCACCTTCCATAATGAGTATGCCATCTTTTCGCAGTTTGGAAATCTGGCGACTGACAGTCTCGATTGTGAGGCCTATATGATCTGCCATGTCGGCCCGCCCGAGGGGTAGCTCGAATCCTATTGAAGAATGACAGCCATGGTTTTGCATGCGGTTTACCACATGCAGCAAAAATGTTGCTACGCGTTCAGATGCTGTTTTACGGCCTAGGAGGACCATCCAGTCTCGCGCCACTTGCAGCTCATTAAGCGTGCGTTCCAGAAGTTTATTCTCCAGCGCTGGATAGCGTATCATCAACTTTTTGAATGGCTCACGCGGAAAAAGACAAAGTTCCAATTCGGAAGCTGCTTCTATCGACTGTCGTTCAAGTGGATTTCCGGTGTCGCCGATTGAGCCACCGATAAAATCTGACGGGAACAACAATCCTACAATTTGCGTACGTCCGTCTTCGGCACCACGAACCAGTTTCGCAATACCCGAAGTGACGTTTGCAAACTCGCGCGATTTATCGCCTTCAAGCACGTGAAATTGTCCGGGTGAAAGCACTTTTCTGTGCGCTATTGCATTCAGATCGGCAATTTCCTCATCGGAAAGAACCCCGCAAAGGCTGCTGTTTCTTACCGAGCACGCTGCGCACGGTTGAGGCGCTCTGGTCTCACGCACGTTATGCTTTGCGAGCTTTGAGTTTGGCATGTTGGCTCCCTATTGCCAGCATAGCTTGAGTTACCATTAAAACAGAACCGCACGTTTTAAAGAAGGCGTTTCGATGCAAAACAGCAGGAAAAACAAAGAAATTGCTGAAAAAAATAAACCATCGTGCAGGCGCTTGATCTTGATCAAGTCATTGTGTCACGGCACCTTCAGTCCATGTTATTCTATCCCTTAGGAAAGCTTGATTCACATGTGAATTTCGTGCGCTTGGATGCAGATTTCGTCAAAACAGGCTGAGCGCAATTGATTTATTGGGTCAAATTTTGACGCTTAACTCAATGGCAAATTGACCCGTGAAAATCATCTATTCCTATAAACGAAAACGAGTTTCTGCACCTCTCCTCTTGGAGGGCGCGGGAATGGTGCAGCTCTTCGAACCTGCTCCTTCGCCGCCGTATCGATATCGCCTGTTCCAGAGCGATTGAGCACTCGAACCCAGGCAAGTGACCCGTCAGGGTTTATCTGGAAATATACTCTGGCAGAGCCACGAATGGCGTCGGCTCTCTGAGGCGCACGATTCAAATGCACCAACACGCGACCAACATAGTTCGTCGACGTGGCATTACCCGGTCCCCGCGATACTGCAAAACCGAGTCCTGCAGTACGCGTCCCGCCAAGACCTCGGGCGATAAGATCCACGCCATTTTTTTGAAATGAAGTCAGCGGGGACTCAATCACCTCTGTTGGCCTGCTTGACACTTCGTTCGCATCGGCAGAACCATCAAATGTGCCTTGTGCTAAAGTCTGAGGTCTTTCTTTCGGAGGTCGCAAGGAACGGGCGACAGCGGCCCCGGGTTCTACCGAAACGACTTCCGTTTCTACGGGCTGAGGCACATCATTTGTCTGGTCCACAGATATCTCGGGAACTTCAGGTGCTAAAGCCTCTAGTTCGACGGGCACATCTGGAATACTCGCGAGTTCTACTAAAGCCACCTCGGTTTGGTCCGCTTCTAGGGGCTCTTCGGCAACCTCCGCTTCGACAGCTTCGGTCGTTACGTCTGGATCACCCTTTGGGGTTTCAGCAAGTGCGTCTTCCGGATTCGTTACTTCTTCAGCAGTTGCGGCGGCTGCCGTTTGTGGCTCTCCACCGGTATCTTCTGCTTCATCGGAGTCTAAGGACGCAGTATCTTCAGCCTCTGTAAGACCTGCTGTGTCTGGCTCAGTCACTTCGGACGGACCGGTATCTGGCGCAGTTACGTTTTGAGGGTTGTCCGATGCTACGAGTGCTTGAGAGGTCACTGCGTCAGCCTCAACAGGTTCCGGTTGAATTGCTTCAGGCGGATCTGGGGTTTCAGCAGCTTCCGGCTCGACTGGTTCATACGCCTCGGCAATGTCTTCGAAGCCACCGCCGACGTCGACAACCTCGCCCTCACTCTCACCAGTTCCGTCAGACGCATGATTTTCGGATGAAAAAAGCAAACCTAATGCATGCAGAAAAATCGAAAGCACCAAAGCGATCGTTGCGACAAATAGAGATCTGCGGATCATTTCACTGCTCGCTTCACGATCTTCAAAGCTTCGCTAGGGCCTTGTTCGTGAGGAAAGATATAACAGGTCAGATTCATGCAGAAGAGCGCTCTACGTGTTTGTGATCAAATGTGGGGCCTATGCCGAAAATCCAGCAATCCTGTTGCTTTATTGACTCAGAACGCCAACCCGCGTCCCTATTCATTTTAGCTAATATAGGCGTTATGAGGTGTTTCCCAAAATATACTACGCTGATAGCGGCCACATCCGTCGCGAATTTGGCACAACTCAAACGCAGTACGAAAAAAGCCCCGCGCCGAAGAGGTACAGCGCGGGGCCAAACTGTAGCGGAAATGACGAAACCGCTACAGATCCTCCATGATCTCCGCCCCACTCACATGGCGGAGATACCAGTCGCTGGGTGGAACTGGAAAGCCAGACTGGTCGAGGATGGAAATAGAAGGCGCGGCACCAGCTGCACCACGGATGCGAACATGATCGCCATCGAAACTGGTGAATGACATCTCGACAGGTTCGACGTAGGACGGGCTCTGCTCCATCAGGAGACCTACCGCCACACGCTCACCCATACGCAGACTGTCATAATAGTCTGAATAGTAATGCACGCCAGCCATGTTGCGACCGATTGAGATATTGGCCGCCAATTTGTCGAGCTCACCCTGGACGGTAAGCGCATCTTGCGATTTCGGGTCTTTGATAAGAGCTGAACCATCAGCATTAGGCACGTAACGGATCGGTTGATCCTTACCCTTGTCGTCGCAGAATGTGAGCTTTCGCTCTACCTTGCTGTCGCAATCCTCAAACATTTCGAAAAATGCCTTCAGGATCGTGACGCAGCCGCCTGCGACAGTGGCGTGACCCGCTCCATACGCCGGATGCATCGGGCTGCCTTCAGGAAACGCCATTGGCAAGAGGAGGTTGCACTTCTCATCTATATGAGCTGGCAAGCCTGCGCCTTTGTGCTTGCACGCCAGACGACGCATCTTGGCCATTGCATGCGTATTCTGATCCTGGTTGTGATGGACGATGGCATGCAAGAGCTCATTAGGAATCTGATCGAGCATGCTCTGAAACGCATCACCGGCACATCCCAACTCGTCCAGTTTTCCGGCACAGGCCAGCGTCAACCGCCCACCCATCGCCTCTGGGCGCGCCCGACGGTGATAGTTGAATTTTTGGCGACGTACCGCTTTGAGACAACGGGTAGCAATCTCGCAAACCAGAGAAAGTATGTGCGGTCCACCAAAGGTTGCAAACGCTGTGCGATGTCCAGTGTATGACGGCTCCGGCATACCCTTTGAAGTTGGAATCCCCATGCCCAGCATCATCAAAGCTGCGTTCAGATAGGCCTCATAAAGCTGATCGAAATGCACATATGTAGCCAAATCGCGTGGCGTGGTGATAAAGCGCCGCGTCGGTTCGAAAACGTCCAAGCCGCCAAAGTTTGCGCCATTTTGAACATCGAGCCACGACGGCCAATCAGTCATATAGTCGAGGCATCCCTTGGCAGATTGCACTCGTTGATCGATGGGCAACACACCGTATTCGATAAAACCGTCGCGGAAATCCCAACTCGCGCTCACACCCGGAAAATTCGAAACCCCTGCACCTGGGTTCGCGCCGGCACGCGAGTCTGTTCCAGCAAGCATAAACTGTGAGATGTAAGGGCCATCCATTGCACCGGGCGTCGAGCCTCTGAAAATGGTTTGGGCGGTGATTGGCCCACCAATCAGACGTGCGTCGCGGCGACTGCGCGAAAACTGATCCATGCTTTCATCCGCTGCGGAGAAGTAATCCATACCCGCAATCGCCCCTGCGACCTGATCTGCGTTCAGTTGCGCAGCCTTGGTTTTTTTGCCGCAAAGGCGATTACCCTTGCCATCGCATATGTCGGTGAAAGGCACGTCACGCAAAATCGCCAGACCATAGACCTCAGCCATTTCCACCGCGAGTTCCGGCGTGCCTACGCGAGGTGCTGGCGCCATACCAACAGCACCGGCGTCAGGACCTTGAAGTTCAAAAACGTGGCCTGCGCGTGGGCTTTCCCAGCCGCGCCATTCGGTTGAAACCTTTTTGCCGTGCTTATCCTTAGCAGGTTTATGATCCGGTCCGAGTGGCTGGCACGAAAAGTCACCTTCGAATCGCGTTACTTCTTTATCGAAGTCGCTCGGCGTAGGTGAGTTTATCGCCTGGACAAAGCAGGCATAGTCATCCTGGCTGTCCAAAACGCCAAACTCGTTGTGCGTCAAACCCTTTGTAAAGTTAGCAGGATATTCCGGGCCGTGATCGACCTCTTCTTGGTTCGTGACTGTCAACGCCTGTGGCGAAAGCCGAGAGACCTCAGTTGCAAGATCGCGCAGTTCCTTAGCTCTACGTGCGCGCGCCGAACCGGTCAAATATGGTTCTGAAAATGGTAGTTTCATAATTACCTCCAAAAATGAGACGCCTAATGAGCGCCGTGGCGTAATCCACACTCAGAGCATTGCTTGGTGCCATCATTCGGCTGTTAGAAATTTCGGCGGCTGATCGAAAATATTTGTCAAAAAAATGTGTGGGAATAGAAGCGAGGTAAAAAAATTTAATCTCTAAATATATGTTATTAATTATTTTTTTTTGAGTTAACTATTTTTAACGCAAGATTAACGGCTGAGACAACACCACAACGACAGGCTGTCACCCATAGTGGAACCACCCTGCGAGGTGAGAAAGGAGAATTTTTCATAGTGACATTTTGTATTGCCATGCAAAACCGGCGGGCGGTGGCAAGTTATTTGCATCCCCAAACGATCATTAGTCAGCGTAGCGAGTATCTTATTGTAGCTCGGTCTGGGGGGGGAAACACACATTTGAGCGTCTCCAATGCCGGAGCGTGCACGGGGCTAGAGAGTGAGGCCCCACAGGGCCTGTCTCCCGACCTTGTAATGTGCGCAACGCTCATCTCGCAGGGCCCTGATGGGCGGGACGTGTATGTAGTCGAGCAGTCCGCTCCTGATGGCTTTGACACGAAGGGTACGTTTATTGGTGGTGATGGGTATTTCACACTCGACTTTTCTGGGGAAAGTCTGAACTTAAGCGGTTCGGCGCGGTTTAAACCTGGCCCAAGAACCAGGGCCGCTGCCGATCGCTGCATATTGCTTGGCGACAACGAGCCAGGCGCGACTGTGCATTTCAATGCCGCATATGTGCCTTGGCGCGATGAGCTGTTACCCAACAACTTTTGGACTGACAGAAACATTAATGATGGTGAATTTACGCAATGACTCTAGTCCGTTACTTTCCAACGCATGATCGGGATAGGCGTTGCTATTCGCCCCTCACTATGCCTAGTCTTGATGAAGAAAACCTTGTGCAGGCAGGTGGGAGCGACGGATTTGGTGGAGATGGACCAATGGGAAGCTTCAAGGGGACGGATCAGGATCGGCTGACACTGTCGCTTGTCGGCAATTTTCTTCTCAGTGATCCTGACGGGCGCGAAATCCGAATTACTGAAAAAAAGGGACGTGTACTTCTTGCAATGTTGGCCACGGCGCGAGACAGGCGCAGATCGCGTGAATGGCTGAAGTCGCGCTTGTGGGAAAGAGCGTTCGATGACCAAGCGAGCAACTCGCTACGTCAGTCGTTGCACGCCTTGCGCAAATTGCTGGGTCCTTGGAATGACGCTTTGCAGGCAGATTATGAACATGTCTGGTTGTCCGGCATGGATGTTGAGCTTGACCCTGGAAGCGATAGTCGCGCTGTATTTTTTGAAGATGCGCCTCGGCTCGATGAAGGTGGGGAAGACTGGCTGCGCGAAGAGCGTCAAGCCTTTGAAGCACGGGTCGAGGAAGACCGCGGTGCAATGGTCGACACAGGCGCTCTCGCGCCGCCAGTCGCGCCTGTTACTTTTCAATCGCGACCCTGCATACTAATCGGCAATCCAGTTGTCATATCGGATGATAATCTGGCTGAAGTGGTGGCGGAACGCGTAACCAATGCGATCTCAGCGACCTTCCGACACAACGGCTTTGTAGAAACGTATGATCTTCGCGATATGGAGCGCAACCAGTTGGCTGGGCGTGAGATCGAAAGCGTTTTATGTCCTCCGGTTTTGGTTGAAACGCGGCTTTCTCTGATTGCCAGAGAGCTTCAGGTCACCATTCTCGCACGCGTGCCTGCAACAGGAAAAGTCGTTTGGACCTCATCAATTGGCACCGACTGGGAAACCGCGGTTTCGATTTCTTCGCAAACTTTGGATGAATTTGTTTCAGGCGCCGCTGACTCTATCGAAGCAGTTGTTATGCGGCAGGCTGGTCAAGCAGCCAAGCCAACACTTTATGCGGCCGTGCATCAACTCTTTGGACTTTCGCTTGAAGGGATTGAAGACGCGCGCGACATGTTGAGCCAATTTGAAGGCGAGAATTTTTCTGCCAATGCGCTGGCCTGGCGCGCTTTTGCAATCACTCTTTTACTGGGCGAACGGCATGATCCCTGCCAACAGGCAATCGCAAATGCAACTGAGCTTTTGCACAAAGCGCTGGAAATAGAACCGTCCAATGCCGTTGTTCTTGCCATCGCTGGGCACGTAGCCAGTTTCGTCAGACGTGACATGGACGAAGGCCGCAGGCTTTTAGCGCAGAGTCGGCGTTCTCTTCCAAATCTTGCTTTTGGTTGGGATGCCACTGCAATGAATGCCGTTTACATGAATGATCTTAATAAGGCGCGCGAGGCTGCAGATATTGCACGTAGGCTCGGACGCTACAGTCCCTACAAGTTCTATTACGACGCTTCTGCGGCCATTGTGTCCACGCTTGAGGGTCGCCACGGCGACGCGGTTGCGATAGGCGAACAGGTTCTGGCAAAACGTCCCGATTTCCTGCCTGTGATGCGCCATATGGTGGCCAGCTACTCTCACTTGGAGCAAAACGAACAGGCCTTTGCAATTTACAGTCGCCTACGCGAATTGGACCCGGCTTTTGGGACCGAGGAAATGTTTTCGCCTGAATATGTTCTGCCTTCACAGTTAAGCATGAGCACCATCACGGATGGTCTAAAACGCATGGAGTTGATAGACAGAAGACCAAGCTAAATTACTGAATTAATTACATTTATAAAGACTGTGCGTCATGGCACGGCACGTAACGGAGAGGGGATTTGGATGACCAAAACGAAAACAAAGACGAAAACCAAAACGAAGACAAAAACAAAGACCAAGACGAAGACAAAAACAAAGTCATCGATCTCAGTTTCCGGTGCATGGACCGTTCAAGACGAAAAGTACCGTCGTGACATTTACGCTCGGTTTGCCGATATCGTGGCACTCTTGGATGAAAACAACGTTCCAGGAACGCCGCACTACGACGGTGATCCAGTTCGCCATGAGTTGGACGATCTTTTGGCAAAACAAGCCGATCCAGAACGAGCCGCGCGTCAAGAGGAGATCGTCGACGAAATTGATGATATCATTACACCGTTTCTGTCGATCTTTGATGACGCGGCAGGAGTGCCGGGCAGTCTTGTTCGCTTGTTGACACAGTTGCAGAACGCCGGTCTCGCGCTCGCCTCTCATTACAAAGAAAAGTTCAATCGTCCGCGACCACACATTGTGGATCACGGTATCGACCCAACCATCGTAGTACCGCACCACGCCGCCTATCCAAGTGGGCATGCCACACAGTCAGCCTTGCTCGCGCACGCAATTGCAGAAGTTTACGCTCATGATCCCGGTGTTGTCGCGGAGGCCTTCGATGTAGCTTACCGCATACGAGAAAATCGCGAATGGGCCGGCGTACACTATGCCACTGACGGGTCTGCCGGGGCCGATATTGCACAGGCTGCTTTCACAGAATTAAAGGACGTCCTCGATGAGCTGTTTGTCGAGGCTATTAAGGACGTGCAGTCTTATGACGCAGGACCGTCGCCTTACCTTGGAAACGGGCCCGTTTCCGAAAGGTTGCCAAAACCAAAACCCAACGTTCCGATTGATCAATGGACTTTGCCGCGTCTTGGTATCGGTACACCAGAAGCACCGCTTGAAACGGGTGGAAAGGACGTCGTCATCGGTCTCGTCGATGGTGCGGTCGACGTCACGCACCCAACCTTTGATCGCGGCAAAGATCACGCGATTAGCAAAGCGCTTGCAGAGACGACTGATCCCGACGCGTGGAATAGCTCAACCGCTGTCATCAATGCCGACTACCGCTATTTTCGCGATGGTCGAATGGCGTTTTCTTCTAAGGGCGGTGGTCATGGCACCGCCATGGGCGGTTTGATTGCGGGCACCCCGACCAAGGATCTGTGTGAGATATGGGGCACGGCCCCAGAAGCTCGTTTGCTTCCAGCGCGCGTGACCAATCTCGTCTCAGACAATCACGAAAACCGGATGGCCGTAGCAGAAGCTATTTTGAAAATGACGTTTGGCCCTGATCCGGCGCATGTCATCCTGGTTGGACCTCCATTCGTGCGCCCAAACAAGAACAGTTACTCGCAGGATTGGAACAAAACTGAGGATAACTCGCACTCTAAGGATCAACCTTGCGATCCGCTTACACTCGCTATTTTACTGGCCAGTCTGAAAATGCCAGTGCTGATACCTTCTGGAAACGACGGTAGCGGTAAAATCTCTTATCCCGGAGCTCCTGAGGATTTCGAGGCAGTGCTGGGTGCTTTAGGCCATACGGACGGACGCATTTGGGTCGCCAATATGCTGACCAATCTTGGTTATCAGCCTGCGGCAGATATGCTCGAAGAGGTATCCGACGCGTTGTCTATGCATGCAGTTGACCCTTTCCTTGGCACCGGTATCGTAGTCATTGGGTCCGCCAAACTGACCGATGCCACAAACAAAGCCTCTGATCTTGTCCCAGCGCAATACAGTCAATTCGGACCAGGTTTATTCTGCCTCTGTCCAAGCGATCGTGACGAAGACCCTGGCGCAAAACCTGATCCAGATGCGGCAACGAAATTCAACTACGTACCCGCCCCGGATATTTTGGGGCATGGAGGGTATGCAAACGATCCTTCGAAACTCGCCTCACATCAAGGCAGCGACTTTGGATTTGGCGGCACATCGGCGGCATCTGCACAAGCTGCTGGCTTGGTCGCCCGCATGATTGAAGAGCGACGCGCGGGACGTCTGCCCGTGGACGGACCCGCCGTGAGGACTGCATTGATAGAGGGTCTTGGCCAAGTTTATACCCACACCCATGGCTATGGCATTCTAACAATGCAAGCGATCAAGGCGCGGGTTCCGGAACCTGCGGAATAGTACGCACGACGCAAAAGTGCCGCCCTGCTGGGGCGGCACAATTTATTAAAGTAGCTGTATTCGATGTTGACCTAATTGGTCGCAGTTTTTTCTAGTTTTAAGTTCGTTAACGATTGAAAGAGTTATATTATGCAACGACTTATTTACATTGTGTGGTTTGTTTTCTTTGTACCAATTGCAGCTTATGCCGAACCCGGCGATGGCCCCGGCGCAGCGGACATAAGGTTCAATAACAATTGGGTCGCCGTGACCGGTGAGTGTCGAGATTGGGCATTTCGCACAGTTGCTGGAATGCCAAGCTTGAGTGTAGACGTGGGTGAAGGACAGAATGCAGACGAGCTTATGTTCTACGACAATGCCACCTATATGGACGGTGATGCAGCTTGGTCTATTCAAAACTTAGACACTTTGAAACAGACCGAAACCGGCTACATTTTGACCGGTGTGTTCATGAATGCTCAAGAAGATGACAAGCCCACACCCATGCAGATTGAGGTTATCTGTCCTTAGCAGTGCTTTTAGGTTCGGACCGCATCTAATCCGTTGATAAATCGCACAATATGCGAGGCAACCTGATCACCGGCCTCCAACAGGATCGAGTGTTTCAACTCCGGCAGTATGACGAGCTCTGAGTTTGGCAAGGCTGCTTCGATCTGACGGTTCAGCCGCGGGTTACATCCGCCATCATTTTCGCCAGTCAGTACCAGAGATGGCACCGTGACCTCGTGCAACCATGGCCGCATTTCTGTGCCTGCGTAAATTCTGAAGACATTAAGGAAAATCTCTGGATCAGTATCAATTACCTGTTGCAGACGCCGATCTACCACATCACGATGCTCTGCAAGAAACCGGTCAGTGAACCAACGATCCGTCAGTGTCGGCAGCACTTGTGGGATGCCTTTGTCTTCCATTGCACGCACAACGCCCCAGACCTTTGCGCTATCGTCCTCTGTACGAAACGCCGCCGTTGACAGAAGCCCAAGCGAAAGAACTCTTTCTGGATGTTTCAGCGCATAAGCTGGGCCAATCATGCCGCCGAGCGAATGACCCGCGAAATGCGCTTGCTCTAGTCCCGTCCGCTCTCTGACCCGTTCCAGATCAGAGACCAGTTCATCAAGCCCGAAAGGTGCGCCCGGCATTGGCGATGCGCCGTGACCGCGCAGGTCATAACTCACCACGGTAAAGTGCTTAGAGAGCACCGGCATTGCCTTGGTCCAAGTATTGCGTGCTGCACCAATGCCATGGATCAGAAACAAGGGTGGTCCTTCGCCCACGACAGAATATTCACAATCGATGACGTTGCTCATACTCACTCCGCCGCAGTCACAACTTCTCGGCCCGTGAAATGCGGCATGACCTCTTCGGCAAAGCATTGAATCGCCTCGATAGTCTCTTGAGCATCACATCCAAAATTCACGTTCAGGATCACCCGGTCAATGCCAAGCTCCTTATAAGGCGCAAGTTTGTCGATCATTTCCTGCGGCGTCGCGATCAGCAAGCTTTCAGCCAGCTCTTCCGCGCTCTGTTCGCGCGGGAGTTCACGGATCATGCCATGCTCTACGATACCCGGCCCGGTGAAGACATTGTCAAACCGACTGTAATAGCGATGGGCCGCAGCGATTTTGGCGCGTCTGTCCGTCTCGTTCTGCGCCACGAAGGCGACTCGAGAAAGCGAAAGCGTCAGGTCTTGACCAGCCTGGCCCATCTCATCCTTGGCACGTGCGAAGCCATCCACCTGATCGAGCAAGAGCTGATGATTGCCGGAAAGCGGGGTTGTTTGAATGTGAAAGCCGCGCTTGGTGCAGTGATAGATACCTTCAGGGTTCATCACCGCCATCATCATCTGCGGCCCTCCCGGGCGCACCGGGCGTGGCATTATCGTGATCGGCTCAAACTGGTAGTACTTGCCGTTCCAACTGACCTCTTCTTCTGCCAACAACGCCTGCAAAACATCGAGTGACTCGTTGAAGCGTTCCTGGGTTTCCTCCATCGGAACGCCAAGCCGTTCCATTTCGTACCTGAACGCCCCGCGTCCCACACCAAGCATAAGACGCCCGCCAGTAAAGATATCAGCCACCACGACCTCTCCCGCATAAACGCGCATGTCATGCAGCGGCAGTACAACAACGGAGGTCATGATCTTTATATCGCGCGTATGGTCGGCGATTTTGACGGCGAATTGCAACGGCGCGGGCATCATCAGGCAGTTCATCAGGTGATGCTCGGTCAACGATACGGCATCAAAACCCATCCGATCAGCCATCATGGCCTGTGCCAACATATCTGCGTATACACGGTCCCCGCCATAGTCCTTATCAGGGTAATCTGCTGACAGCTGGATACTGAATTCCAATGCGCGCCTCCCAATGCCCCGGAGCAAGCTGTCACAAAAGATCGATTCAGGAAATAATTTTCGCAAAAAGCTAATGCATATTGTGCATGGGCCTCGGTGCGGAATATCGTGCGGCGTGAGTGAATTACGACGACACTCAAAGGGTGGATTGAGGCAGGTTTATGGATCGCGCGGCCATTGTTCATGATAATTTCCGCCGTCGCGTGGCCACAGCGGACCTGCCAAATGGTGCTGCACCATCGGGTCCACTTACGACATTACTTGCTGTCAGCATTTTCCGTTCCGGCTGCAATTCGCGCGCTGCAGATCTTAAAAGCCGCGCCATGCAAGCCTCCGGTCAAGGATACTACACCATCGGCGCGTCGGGCCATGAGGGCATGGCTGCCGTCGCGGCCGCACTACGGCCCAGCGACATGGCTTTCCTGCATTATCGAGATGCGGCGTTTCAGATACAAAGGGCCGAACAGGTTCCGGGGCAATCTGCGGCGTGGGACCTGATGCTCTCTTTTACCTGCTCGTCTGAGGACCCGATCTCTGGCGGGCGGCACAAAGTCCTGGGGTCCAAACCGCTCAACATCCCGCCGCAAACCTCGACAATTGCAAGCCATCTGCCAAAGGCCGTCGGCGCGGCCTATTCTATCGGATGCGCCAAACGGCAACGGCCCGAACATGCCTACCTGCCCAGCGATAGTATCATTTTCTGCAGTTTCGGCGATGCGTCAGCCAATCATTCCACAGCACAAGGCGCGTTCAACGCGGCGGCCTGGACGGCCTATCAATCCGTTCCCATGCCGCTACTTTTTTGTTGTGAAGACAATGGGATAGGGATTTCTACCAAGACGCCCGACGGATGGATCGCCGCAGGGTTTCAGTCACGTCCAGGCTTCAAGTACTTCGCATGTGATGGGCTTGACATGTACAATACATATGCAACCGCATGTGAAGCGGCGACCTATGTTAGACGCGCACGCAAACCAGCCTTCCTGCATCTTCGCACCGTACGACTTTACGGTCATGCCGGAGCTGATGTCGCGACAAGCTATCTTTCCAAGGCAGAGGTCGAGGCAGATGAGGCCAACGATCCGTTGTTGCATTCGGTGCGCCTGTTGTCGGAAGCCAATGCTCTACAACCCGATGAAGCGCTCAAGATTTACGACGAGACGAACGCACGGATCGAACGCATCGGCGATCAAGTCGCCAACCGCCCACGTTTGCAGACAGCGGGCGACGTCATGGAAAGCCTCATTCCACCTAAACGCGCCTGCAAACCCACGAACAGCCCGTCACTCGATGCACGCGCGGCGGTATTCGGTTCTGATCTGCACGCGATGAGTGAGCCGCAGATCATGTCGCGGCTGATCAACCGGGCGCTCACCGATCTAATGCTGGAGTATCCCGAAATCGTCATGATGGGAGAGGATGTGGGGCGTAAGGGCGGGGTTTACGGCGTGACCCAAAAGCTCCGTCAGCGGTTTGGTCCGGATCGCGTGATCGATACACTGCTCGACGAACAATCGATCCTCGGTCTCGCCATCGGTATGGCGCAGAACGGCTTTGTCCCGATGCCTGAAATTCAGTTTCTTGCCTATCTGCACAACGCCGAAGACCAGATCAGGGGTGAGGCGGCCACCCTACCCTTTTTCAGCCGCGGCCAGTACACCAACCCAATGGTTCTACGCATTGCTGGGCTTGGCTATCAGAAAGGGTTTGGTGGGCATTTTCATAACGATAACTCAGTCGCCGTGCTGCGGGACATCCCAGGCGTGATCCTTGCGGTACCGTCGAACGGTGCGGACGCCGCTCGGATGCTACGCGAAGCAGTGCGCCTGGCGCGCGAAGAACAACGGGTCGTGGCGTTTTTGGAGCCGATTGCGCTTTACTCCGCTCGCGATCTGCATGCGCCAAAGGATGGTCGCTGGCTAAGCACTTATCCAGACCGGTCCGAGATTATCAGCGAAGGAGAGGTTGGGGTCGAGGGGCGCGGCAGAGACTTGGCCATCGTCAGTTTCGGCAATGGTGTGCATCTTTCGCACCAAGCGCTGCCCGCACTAAAAGCCAAAGGCATCAAAACCCGCATCATCGACATGCGCTGGCTTTCGCCGCTTCCCAAACAAGCCCTGAGCCAGGCCACCAAATCCTGTGAGCATATCCTAATCGTTGATGAAACGCGCCATTCTGGTGGGGTAGCCGAGGCACTGATGGCCCATTTCCATGAAACCGCCACAGCGCGCTTGGCACGGCTTACAGCCGAGGACAGCTTCATTGCCACCGGCCCGGCCTATGCCGCGACGATGCCGTCAAAGGAGAGTATAACAGACGCGGCACTCGCGCTCGTGAAAGGCGGCTTATGAAAACCGCCGTCGTGATCTGTCCCGGTCGCGGCACTTATAACGCGACCGAACTCGGCTATCTGGGTCGGCATTTTCCGGATGCTACGTTATTGGCCAGTTTCGATGAGCAGCGTAAAGCAGCGGGCCAGGATACACTGACCGCACTCGACGGCGCCGCGCGGTTTTCAATTGCCAAGCACACACGCGGCGATAACGCGTCAGGCCTTATATATGCGGCGACCTATGGCGACTTCACCACGATCAACCGCGATGAGATTGAGGTCGTCGCCGTAACGGGCAATTCGATGGGTTGGTATTCAGCGCTGGCTTGTGGCGGGGCTTTGTCGCCTCAGAACGGCTTTCGCGTCAGCAACACGATGGGTACGCTGATGCAAGAGGCAATGATCGGCGGGCAATTGATCTATCCCTGGATGGACGAGGACTGGATAGCGTCGCCCACGAGAAAAGCGGCACTTCTTGAGACCATTGAAGAGATCAACACACACGCGACGCTTACCCTCTCGATTGATCTTGGCGGCATGCTCGTGCTTGCCGGTGATGAGGCGGGAATGAAGGCCTTCGAAGCAGCAGTCGAGCCAACGCAGGACCGCTTCCCGGTGCGACTGGCCAATCACGCGGGTTTTCACAGTTTCCTTCAAGAGCCTGTGGCGCAAATTGGGCGCAACACACTTCCAATCAGCCTCTTTCAACAACCCAATCTGCCCCTCATTGATGGCAGAGGTGCGATTTGGTGGCCCGACGCCAGCGATCTGGGTGCGCTTTGGGATTACACGCTCAATGCTCAGGTGGTGGAACCCTTCGATTTCACCCACGCTGTCACCATCGCAGCCCGCGAATTCGCACCCGATCTTTTTATCATCACCGGCCCCGGCACGACACTTGGCGGTGCAGTGGCTCAATCGCTGATCCTGTGTGATTGGCAGGGCATGAGCAGCAAGGCCAGCTTCAAAGCCCGACAGAACGAAGAACCACTTCTAATCTCCATGGGCCTTGCGGATCAACGCAATCTGGTGGTCTAACGCGTAGGGTGGGTGAAAACCCACGTGCTTTCAAACACGGGCAAATTCCCAACCATGACAGCGATATCCCCCAAACCCATGCGCGATTTCGATCTCGAAGTGTTTTTCTCCAAATGGGAATTCACGGCGGTCCACCATATGACCGCATCAGATCTTGAAAGCCTCTCGATGAAGGATTTACTCAGCATGGCGGGTGCGCAAGATCGAGAAGCGTTTGAGAACCTCTGGCTGGGCTACACCGAGACCTGGGGCGCACCCGCACTACGCGCCGAGATCGCAAGCACCTATGAAAACATGGCTGATAGCAACATTCTTTGTCTCGCTGGCGCTGGTGAGGGGCTTTACGGCGTGCCGAAAGTGCTCTTGGGAAAAGACGATCATGTCGTTGTGCCGACACCGAACTATCAGGGCGCAGAGACAGTACCACTCGCGATCTGTGAAGTCTCCGGCGTACCGCTTGATTACACGGCTCCCGATGGAAATGCGCCTGGTGGTTGGCGATTAGACGCAGACCGGCTTCGGGCGGCCATCCAACCCAATACGAAGCTGATTTCACTCAACTTTCCGCAGAATCCAACAGGTATGCTGATGCCGCGTGACGATCTCGATGCGGTGGTCGGGTTGTGCCGCGAGCATGGCATATACCTGCTCAGCGACGAGGTCTATCGCGGTGTGGAACTTAACCCGCGAGACCGCATGCCACAGATCGCCGACATCTATGAAAGGGGCATTTCGCTTAACGTAATGTCCAAGGCCTATGGGCTACCCGGCCTACGCATTGGTTGGATCGCCTCAAAGGATAAAGATCACTTACAGAAAGTAGAGCGATACAAGCATTACCTCTCTATTTGCAACTCAGGACCTTCCGAGGTTCTTGCTCTGATCGCGTTGCGTGCTCGCGAACAAATCCTGGCACGCAATCACAATATCATGATGCGCAACGCGGTCGCGTTGGAAAAGGTCTTTGCCGACTTCCCTGGACTGTTCGAGTGGATCAGACCTATGGGCGGATGCGTTGGTTTTCCAAGATATCTTGGCCCTGATGGCGTCGAAGAGTTTTGTCGTAAGCTGATCGAAGACAGCGGTATCTTACTTCTGCCTTCCTCAATCTACAAAAGTGAGCTCGGCTCTACCCCGCCCGATCATTTCCGCATAGGCATCGGTCGCGATCAGGTTTTCACCAACGGGCTGGCGGCAATGCGCGCGCATATTGAGGCTCACTATCCTGAATTCAGGGCTTAACAGGTATAATTCATTCCCAAACGGCCACCATCAACATAGATCGTCTCACCAGTGACATAGCTCGACTTTTCAGAGCACAGGAAGGCCACAACATCGCCGATCTCACGCGCTGAGCCTATGCGCTTCAGTGGCGTACGCGACATAACCATCTTCATTGCATCCGGATTGGCATTCACGCCCGCGAGCATGTCTGTGTCGATGGAACCCGGGCCTACGGCATTCACACGGATGTTGTGCGGCGCGAGTGCAAGCGCGGCTACCTTGGTCAGCTGCATCACACCTCCTTTTGAGGCGCAATAAGCGGGGATCGCCGGTATGGCGACCTGCGCATTGACTGAAGACATATTGACAATGGCGCCTTCAATCTTGTGATCGACCATGGTTTTCGCAGCGCGTTGTGTGGCAAGAAAAACGCCGCGTAAGTTAATATTGATAACCTGCTCAAAGTCATCCAGCGAATAGCTCAGAAAGTCTCCCGGAGCAGCAATACCAGCGTTGTTGACGAGCGCACTGATGGGACCGTGGCTTGCAGCGATTTCGTCAAACATGGATCCAACTGCAGAGGCATCGCCCATGTCGCAAGTGATTGCGCTTGCCTTGAGGGTCTTGGCCGCCTCGCGCACTTTGTCAGCATTGATGTCGGCCAAAATGATCTGAAACCCATCTTCGGCCAGCGCCTCGGCGCAGGCCAAGCCAATTCCCTGCGCGCCGCCCGTTACCAGTGCGATTTTGTCCGCCATATCAGGCCTCCTCATCCTTCAAGCCATATATCTCGCGCGCTTCTTCAACAGAAATAAACCCAGCCGCAAGGTCGTTTGCAACGCCAGCCCGATCTCTTTCTTCAGGTGCACCAATACCACCCCCACCGGGCAGGCTTAGCCGCAGACGTCGTCCAGAGCTCACTTTTTGGCGACCCTTGGAGTTAAGCTTTGTTCCGTCAGCCAGCTCGACACGCCCAGCTGCTCCATCGCCGCCACCGTCCCGACCGCGTGCCGGATTATCAACTCGGTCAAACATTGCGTTGAACCAGAATTCGTAGCCCTCCCGCGCTTCGATCTCAATCACCTGACCCAAGCCACCACGCTGACGCCCAGCCCCGCCTGACCCAGACCAAAGCTCTTTTCGCCAGACGACAATTGGTCCAACGTGTTCTGTCGCCTCAACGCTCATGGTCGATACACCGGATGGAAATGCGGTCGCAGAAAGCCCATCGAGCGCCGGTCGTGCACCAGTGCCACCGGAGTTGAACATTAGAATTTCTGCAGGTGGCAAATTGCTGTCCTTCTGTATCGGCCGGGCGCTGATCTGAATATTCCAAAGCGCGGATGCGCCTTCTGCAGGTACAAGACCTGGCATCGCCTTATGCAAAGCGCCCAGCACGACGTCGGGAACAAGATGGCCGAGCACGTGACGCACCGATACCGGCGCAGGTCGTTTGGCCGCGAGGATTGAGCCCTCTGGCGCGGTGATCTCAAATGGTTCAAGCGAGCCTGTATTGTTCGGCACCTCCGGGGCGATGGCGCATTTGAGCGCGTAACAAGCATAAGCGCGGGTATAGACCTCTGGCACATTGACTCCGAATGCGCTCATGCCCGATGTGCCAGCAAAATCCGCCACAAGCCGGTCGCCTTTAACCGAAACCCGCACCTGCATCTGCACAGGAGCATCATATCCGTCGACCTGCATAGTGTTGTCAAACTGACCGTCCGGCATGCGCGCGATGGCCTGGCGCGTCGCCTTATCACTAGCCTCGATAATGAAATCCGAAAGCCCGTCGATATCTTGCAAATCGAACTCATCTAGCATGGCCTGTAGACGTCTGTTGCCTGCTTCATTGCATGCCGCGAGTGAGAACATGTCACCTACAGTTTGATCTGGTGTGCGCACGTTGGCGCGCACCATCTTCAGCATGAATTCGTTCACGACTCCGCGCTCTGCAAATTTCGAAATCGGGATCAGAAGACCCTCTTCGTAGACCTCCCCAGCGTCCGGCCCAAAGCCCCTCCCGCCAATATCAACAACATGCGCGGTGCAAGCGAAGAATCCGATATGCACACTTCTGCGGAAAACCGGGGTGACCATTGTGATGTCATGCAAATGTCCCGTGCCCATCCAAGGGTCGTTGGTAATGTAAACATCACCCTCGAAGATATTTTGCGCTCCGATCTCGCATGCGAAATGCGCCACGCTTTCGGCCATTGCGTTCACGTGTCCTGGCGTCCCGGTTACCGCCTGCGCAATCATACGCGCTTGTCGGTCAAACAAACCGGCCGATAGGTCGCCCGCCTCACGCACGGAGGTGGAAAAAGCTGTACGAATGAGCGTGGTCGCTTGCTCTTCCACCACCGCAATCAAACGGTTCCACATGATTTGGTAGTCGATGGAGGTTGAGCTCATGAGCACGCCTCCTTGCGTTCGATCAGGAGTGCGCCATCGGTTTGCATCGTGGCGCGATAGGCGGCGGTCACGATGGTCGACGTTTCGTCCTCAACGATAACGGCTGGCCCATCCACCCGTGCGCCAAAAATCATAGTATCACGTCGCACTTCCGTTGCCTCTCGCTTTTCCCGAAGTGCGGCGTCAAAAACAGGCCGGGTTCGTATGCTAGACGCGTCAGATGTGTTTTTCGGCTTTTTTACGTAGGATGTCGCCGGCAAGGGTGTGGCGACGTTCAAGGCCCAGTTCGTGATCTCAACCGCGAGCCCATCGATGATGCGACCAAATAGCGTCCGGTACGCGCTTTCAAATGCTTCCAGAAGCATCGGCGCGTCGCCCGTATTAAACGTCTTTTTTTCAACGATAACAGGTATTTCCCAGCCCTGCCCTGCATAACGCATGAAGAGCGTGAGTCGGCTTTCAGTCTCAGCCGCGCCAGCGCCTGCCACAACAAAGGTGTGCGCCTCGTCTTGAAGCTCAGCGATCACTGTATTTGCCGCGTTTGCGTTAAAACCATCAAGACGCTGATAGTGCCCACGAGTGGCTTCATAGCTGAACGGAGCACGCAGAAATCCTATAGCCGATCCAACGCCCGCACCAGGCGGAATGATCAGTCGTTCGATGCCCAATTTTTCGCACAGACGGCTGGCATGGAGCGGCGCGCCGCCACCAAATGCGATCATGGTGAAATGCTCGATGTCACGACCGTGCTCCACAGTGTGCACGCGCGCAGCATTTGCCATGTTTTCATCCACCATCTCGGTCACACCAAATGCGGCCTCCGATAGCGATAGCTCTGTCTTCTTACAGAGTGTCGTTTGAACGGCCTTCGATGAGAAATCAGATGAAAGCGGTATCTTACCACCTGCAAATCCGTCTGGATCAAGCCGCCCAAGAATTAGATTCGCGTCGGTCACTGTGGGTGCTTCGCCGCCGCGCTGATAGCATGCTGGTCCAGGCTCAGAACCTGCTGATTTTGGCCCTACCTGAATGCGACCCATTGTATCGATCGAGGCGATCGAGCCACCACCTGCGCCAATCTCGACCATCTCAACCACTGGAGTAGAGACCAGCATGCCGGAGCCTTTCTTGAATCGATAAGTTCGCGCGATTTCGAATGTGTTGGCTGTCTTGGGTGCGCCGTCTTCGATCAGACAAATCTTGGCTGTGGTGCCACCCATGTCAAAGCTCAGCGCTTTTTCTATGCCATGCGCCCGCGCATAACCAGCGGCAAAGATCGCACCGCCAGCTGGACCAGATTCCAGTAGACGAACAGGTTGTTCAATCGCTGTTTCTACGCTGATAAGGCCGCCGCCGGAATGTAGCATGAAGACCGGAGCTGTGATGCCATTCTCGCGCATCTTTTCGACCAGTCGTTCAAGATAATCGGCCATGCGTGGTTGTACATAGGCATTGGCAACAACGGTATTGAAGCGTGGAAGTTCACGCATCTGCGGTGACACAATCGAAGAAAGCGAAATGAAAAGCTCTGGCATTGCCGTACGTAAAGCTTCCGCCATTCGACGCTCGTGCTCCGGGTTTGCGTAGGCATGCATGAAACCAATCGCTACGGAACTGTAACCGCCTACACGCACCTCATCGACAAGTCGCGCAACTTCCTTTTCATCGAGCTGCAGCAGCACATCACCATTCGCCGCCACCCGTTCTTTTGCGACGAGCCGATCTTTTCGCGAGATAAGCGGTTTGGGCAGCTCTAGGTTCAACTCATACTGTTCAAAGCGATTTTCCGAACGCATCTCAATGACATCTCGAAATCCGTCCGTGGTTATGAATGCCGTGCGCGCGCCACGTCGTTCGATCAGCGCATTGGTGACGAGCGTCGTGCCGTGGATCACCTGTTTGATCTGACCCACATCGACGCCCGCCTGTGCACAAGCCGTGTGCAACCCCTCAAGGATGGCGGCTTCAGGCGCCGAGTAGTCAGTCAGCACCTTGCAAGTTGACATCCCGCGGTCATACTCAAGTGCAACATCGGTAAACGTACCGCCAATATCGACCCCAACGCGCATGGCTTACCGTATCGTCTTCCAAATCTGATTGGCCGTGAAGGCCATGTCAAAAATTCGGCTCTTTAAAGCCGATTGCGGCGCGAGTGTCGGCTCTGACATCGGTAGCGGCAAGTCTGTTGGATCCATTCCTGTCAGAAGATCCGCCATCGCCTGGCCAAAGATTGTACCGGTTGTGATACCGCGCCCATTGTAACCAATCGCAGTCCATAGTCGTGGCGCCAACTGATGCACGCGCGGCATATGGTCAGGCGTCATGGCAATTTGGCCATGCCACGCCTCTTCAAATTCCATCTCACCAAGCTCTGGAAAAATCCTCGCTATCTGCTTTTGCGCCCATCGACGGGTCAAGCCATGGTCTTTTGTCCCTATGACACGGCCCATTGTTCCGATGAGAAGTCGATCATAGGCGTCACGGCGCAGATTAAACATAATTTGGCCGGTATCCCAGACGCCTTGCCTTCCCGGCAGAATGTGCTCTGCATTTGCGCCGAGCGGTGTAGAGGCAAATTGCAGGTAGTGGATCATCATAAAGACACCCTTCAACCCCGGCCAAAGCTCATCCGTATACGCATTCGTGCCAAGAACAACATTTTTGGCACTCACATCGCCAGCACTGGTTTTGACACACCAAACATCTTCATGCGGTTCTAGTTTCTTAACCCGAACACCAGTGCTGATTTTTGCACCAGCGCCCAAAGCAGCCCGCGCAAGCCCGCGGCAATAACCCATCGGGTTGATCGTCCCAGCTCTGTGATCAAGCAATCCCCCGTAGAAAGACTTAGAGCCGATCAATCCCGCCACTTGATCTGCGCCCAGCAAATCAACCGGCTCACCTAAACGCTGCCACTCTGCATGTCTTTCTTTCAAGTCGTTCCACCCCGAGGGTGCATGCGCGGCATGGATCGTACCGGTTTTAGTGACCTCGCACTGGATCTGATGTTTCTCAATCAGATCAAAGACGATGCTCGGCGCCTCGCTGAACTTTTTGATGAAGCGTTCGCCGTAAGTTGGACCGAGCTTCTCACGCAGCTTGGCGGGCGGAAGCCACGCGGCAGCATTCACCAAACCGACATTGCGCCCTGATCCACCAAACCCAATTTGGTTTGCTTCCAACACCTGAGCGGACAGCCCTTTCTCAGCACAATGAAGCGCTGTAGAAAGACCGGTGAACCCGCCACCTACGATGACCACATCGACGGTTTGATCTGGCTCAAGATAGGTTCCGACATCGGTTTCTTTTGATGTCGCATCCCAAAGCGAAATCGGCGATGTTTGATCCATGGAATTGACCAGTTGATGGGTGTGGCAGCGTATTGGGCAAGCTTGCGACCTTGTGCGTCTCGTGTCAATATAGAGAAATACTGTTTCACATACCGGAACATAAATCGAGAGAGAAAAGTCGAATGCCCACTCTAAAAAAAACTGCCGCTGAGATGGTAACGGAAGCGCGGGCGCGTATCGAAGAGATTGATACAGATGATCTAATCGCGATGCTAGATGACCCGAATGTAGTTATTGTCGACATTCGAGATATCCGTGAGCGCCAACGCTCTGGCTTCATTCCAGGCAGCGTGCACGCACCGCGCGGTATGATTGAGTTTTGGATCGACCCCGACAGTCCTTATTACAAGGAAGTCTTTGGTCAAGACGACAAGAAATATGTTTTTCACTGTGCCAGCGGCTGGCGCTCTTCACTGACCGTGGCGACGCTTCAGGACATGGGTTTCGAAGCATCGCACTTGAAAAACGGCTTTGGCGATTGGGAAAAGCACGGGGGCCCAACTGAGATGCCACCAAGTCGAGACTAAAGCATTCTAAGATTTTTCGACACCGCGCGCGCCGCATGTTGGACCAAGGCGCCGATCCTATCAACATCGCCTTCGGAAAGGTTCACATCAGGTACAGAGACCCCAAGCGCTCCAACGACCTCCTCATCGGGCAGAACAATGTTTGCGCCAAAGCTCAAAATATTCTGACGAAACTCACCTGCGTCAAAGGCATATCCACGCAACCGAGTCTTTGCCATGTCTTTATCAAGCGCATTGATGTCAGTGATGGTTTTATCTGTAAAAGGTTTCAGCAACTGTCCTACTTGATCCCGCAGTATCGGGTAGTCTGCAGACAACATCGCCTTGCCTGTTCCCACACAGTAAATTGGTGCCGTACCACCAATGGGATTCCAAGATCGGATCGGTTTCAAACTGTCGATCTTGTCGATGTAAACCACGTTTAGACCGTCGCGCACTGCCAGATAAATCGTCTCTTTGGTCTCCTCAGATAAAAACGCCATCATCTCTGCCGCTGCAGTTCTTAGATTGAGATTTTCAACAACGGAGCGCCCAACTTGCCAAGTCTTTAGGGTCGCCGCGTAGGTCTTATCAGGTTCGCGTCTGACATAGCCCAGCGCCACTAGGGTTTGCAAAAGGCGAAAAGTGTTGGATTTCGTTAAACCCAATTCACGCGACAGCTCCGAGACGCCCATACTAACTTTCACACTTGTGAGTTTCTCGAGGATGGACAACCCTTTTGAAAGCGTTGAGTCGACACGTGGCTCAGAAGGTTTTGTCATGCTCTGAGAGCCTCTGGTGTTATTTTGGCAATCATAAATTGTTCCGCTATACAGAATGCATTTTTCACTAATTGACACGTTGCGACGCCCCTGTCATCGATAATCTGGCCCGATCAAAGGAAGACGCATGCACAATCAGATCGATCATTTCACTATTGGCACCTGCGACCTTTCAGAAGGACAAACTGCGCTTCACGAGCTTCTTGGCGCGATCATACCGCAAGGATCGAAACACGAAGCAATGAGCACGCATAACTGCGTTTGTCAGGCTGGCAATGAGTGCTTTCTGGAACTCATCGCGATTGACCTAGAAGCGCCAGATCCGGGACGTGTGCGTTGGTTTACACTGGATGATCCAGCCACACGAATGCGTATTGAAAAACGGCCCAGAGCGCTTTGTTGGGTCGTCAACACGTCCAATCTAGACACTGTGGTTGCAAATTCCCCGATCGATCTAGGTGAGATCGTGCAATTCCAACGCGGCGATCGCACCTGGCGTCTAACTGTTCCAAAAGACGGCTCGCTTCCGGAAGGCGGTCTAATCCCTGGGTTTATTGAATGGTCGCCCGGTCCGCATCCAAGTACCGGACAACAGGATATAGGCATCACACTTGAAGCCGTACAACTGCACCATCCTGATCCAAAACACCTAAACAGCCTTCTTATTGGCTTGGAGATCGATCATCTCGTGGATGTTTATGAAGGCCCCCGGACGCTTTCGTTCCGGGTACGGACGCCGAACGGCACTGTGGCAATCGATTAATGCTCTTCTTGCTTCATTCTGTCTTTTAGGTATTCGCCGTAGCGTCCAAGCGACGTGATGAACAGCCAGTAAATGAAGGCGATGAAAAGATACGTCTCCATATAGTAGGCCACCCATTCGCCTGTACCAAAGGCCGCCTGCGCTGAAGCCAACAGATCAAAAAGCCCAATGATGATCACCACCGCTGTTTCTTTGAAAGTCACCACAACCATGTTGATTGTTGCTGGCAATGCGTGGCGAAATACTTGGGGCAAAATGATTTGAGCCAGGATCTGCCACTTGCCTAAACCGAGCGCTCTACCCGCTTCATACTGGCCGTCTGGGATCGCTTGAAATCCACCCCGGAAAACCTCCGCTTGGTAGCAAGCAAAGAACAGTGCAAAGGCGATGATGATACGCCATATCTTATCACCCTGCAGCCAATCTGGCAGCAGTATCGGAACAACTACCGCGGCCGTAAAGAGCGTAACCAAAAGCGGCAGCGAGCGCACAAAATCAATCAGTGTTGACGCGACGAGCCGGAACACAGGTAGCCGAGACCGACGCATTAAAGCTAAGCCCAAACCCATCGGCATTCCCAGAAGAACCACCGAAGAAAATAGGAACAAGACAAGCGATAAGCCGCCCCATTTATCTGTGGTCACCTGCTGCAGACCTAACAGACTGCCCTCCATAAGTAGGTAATAGGCAGCAAAGCCAACGATCCAAAGCGTGGCTATCCGCTTGGCCGCCCAGAACCAAGGGATGCATGACAGAACAACCGTCAGAACAATCGCCAACGCCGCTAAGGTTGACCGCCAGTGCTCGTCGAAGGGATAAAGCCCGAAAAGGATAAGCCTATGACGCGCATCAATCACCGACCAACACGCCCCAGCGATATCTTCTTTGCAGGCCGCCACGTTCTCTGCAGAACCGGTGGCGCGTAGCACGCCCCAGTCAAATGCTGACCATCCCAACCACGCCAGCAACGTGAAGACCAAAAGCGTTATAACTGTGTCAAACGGGGTGCTAAAGGCGCGCTGTCGCAGGCTGTTCATGCGCCGTATCCTTTCAACGCCATGCGTCCATTGAGCCAGTTGACCGCTTTTGCCATTGAGAAATTCACCAAGAGGAAACCACCGGCGAGAATGGCGATCAGTTCAAGCGTCTGGCCCGACTGAGTGATCGAGGTCGACACAATATAGAACAGATCAGAGAACCCGATCGCGACGCCAACGGTGGTGGCTTTCATGGTGAAAATCCACTGGTTACCTAGCGGCGGAATGATCGAGCGCAGAGCCATCGGCACTTTGATGTTCCACCAGATCGCGAAATGGCTTAGCCCAAGGCTTTTACCTGCTTCAACAAGACCTTTTGGCACCTCTTCCAGACCGCCTCGCACGACCTCTGCAATATAAGCAGCGCTGTAGAGAACGATGGCAGCGATCATCGCTACCAGTTCCACCGAAAGCGTTAAACCGCCACGAAAGCGCAACCCCTTCAACTCTGGCACAGAAAGTGCGTTTTCTCCTTCTGGTGTGAAAAAGACAGCCGCAAAGAAAAACAAGACGATCGTACCCAAGAGCCAGACTCCAACGGCTCTGAATGCAGAGCTCATCGCGCGGGCTGTACCAAAAGCGAGTAACACAGAAAGACCGGTGGTAATTGCGGCGACGCCGAGGGGAATCGACAGCGTCGGCACGTAAATCCCACGTCCAGACATGAATACCAAATCTGCAAAAGAGTAAGCCTGTTTTGGGCTGGGGAGGTGGATCAGGATCGCATAAAGGAACACGACCTGCAGGATCAGCGGTATGTTACGGAAGACTTGCACATAGATGCTCGAAGCAACTTGCAGTCCAAGATTGCGGCTGTCGCGCATCGTGCCGATGATGAAGCCAAGAATAGTTGCAAAGAAAATGGATATGAAGCCCACAAAAAGGGTGTTCATAAATCCAATAGTCAGAGTCCGCCGATACGTATCGTCGATAGTTCTTTCTATGAGGGAAAACGAATAACTCCAACCGGTGTCACGTTCGAGAAACGAAAATCCAGATGTGATACCAAGCGCGGCCAGATTGATCTGGGCCGAACGCACAGCACCAATAACTATAAGAAAGAGGAACGCCAGCAACGCAACTTGCAGCGCAATCTCGCGCCCGGTCATTCGTTTGAAATCTCTCCAGCCTAGCATCGCGAACCCCCGGTTGAGATGCAAAGAGCCGCCCCGACCGAAGCCGAGGCGGCCCAGTTCAGATTCCGAGGCGCATTAATCGAGAATTGGCGTGTAAATTACCCCGCCATTGCTCCACAGATTATTGAGACCGCGTTCCAACTTGTATGGGGAACCTTCGCCCAGATTGCGATCATAAATCTCGCCGAAGTTACCCATCGCTGCGATCATTTCTTTAGCCCAAGTCTCACGAAGGCCGAGGCGCTCACCCATACCCGGATTAGTACCTAGCAGACGTGCAACGGTTGGGTTGGGCGGGTTGGTAGCCATCTCTTCAACGTTTGCCTGCGTAACGCCAAGCTCTTCGGCTTTGATCAAAGCTGCAAGCATCCAGTTGACAATATCAACCCACTCCTCATCGCCTTGACGCATGGCGGCCGAAATCGGCTCTGCACTGAGTTTATCGCCCAAAATCACATGTTGATCCGCATCTTCAAACTGGTTGGCGAGAAGTACCGCGATTGCCGGGCCCCAAGCTGCGTATGCATCGCAACGTCCAGCCTTATAAGCACCAATCACTTCAGCTGTTTTCTCGAAGCTGACCATTGTATGCTCAACGTTTTCTGATTTCAGGTGGTCCGCAACGATCCGTTCGATCGTTGTGCCCGCAGCGACACAAACGGTGCCCCCATCCAACTCTTGAGCGGAATTTACTCCGAGTTCTTTGCGAACCATCATCTGCGCGCCACCAAAGAAGTATGGAAGCGAGAATTGTAATCCAAGCTCTGTATCGCGACCCATGGTCCAACCAGTAGCCTTTATAACAACATCGACATCACCCGATTGCAATGCCGGGAAACGTTGCGCCCAGCTAAGCGGAACGATCTGGTTTTTGTCCTTGTCGCCAAGAACCGCAACAGTCAGTGCGCGGCACAGATCGATATCAAGGCCTTTCCATTCGTTTTTGTCATTTACCTCGACAAATCCGAAATAACTGCCGTTATGGCCCGAGCACAAAAGCGTGCCCCGGTCCTTGACCGCTTTTAATGTTGGGCTCTCTGCAACAGCGGCGCCACCTGAACCGCTAAGGCCCAACGCAGCAATTGCCGCGGCAATCCAACTTAATTTTTTGGACATCCGATTTCTCCCTGGTGTTCCATATATCAGCACAGTAGTTTTATATACCGAGACTGCCAGTCGCGGTTTTTTGAGTCAAGAAAATTGGCAAGTGTTCCTAATACCGCGAGCAAACAGACCAAAAGTTGGGCCATTCGATATTCTTCGTTAAGGCTCAACTCCGATCAAGTCGGTTAAAACTATTCAGGTGTAAATACTGGTGGTTCATGCGCCATAACGGCTGGCGGCCGGCCTTCAAACCTGCGTATCTCTACCTGGGCGGAATGCGACGCTGGACTTTGGCTAAACTCCGATGTGCGCAAGTCATGGGTCAGCACATTCGGGTTTCCGTGCCTGTCGCAATGGTCAGGCATATCAAAGTCGGGATCGTACCAGGCGCCGGTCCATAGAAAGACGACACCTTTCATTACATCTTTTGTGACCCGAGCACCCGCGAGGCAACGACCTCTCTCATTGAAAAGTTCTACAATTTCACCGTCCGAAATACCGCGCGGCTCTGCGTCCGCAGGATGTATCAAAACTGGTTCACGACCTTGAATTTTTGCAGAAAGGCTGAGTACGCCGTTATCATATTGACTATGAAGTCGGGTACCGGGCTGGCCAGAGATCAAAGCCAAAGGGAATCTCCCAACGGTTTCGGGCGCATGTTCTCGAGGCGCCTGCCAAGTAGCGTGTCCAAGACAATCCGCTAAGTCAAAACCAGCCATGGTTTCAGAAAAAACTTCGATTTTACCACTTGGAGTTGGACGCGGGTTTGCCTTCGGATCATCTCGAAAGTCAGCTAAAAAAACCTGATCCGGCGTCGGATCGGAAAGCTCGACAATATCGCCAGAAAGGAAGTCGTCCCAATTTGGCAGTTGCTCGCCGTGAGCGACGGCAATTTCCTGCGTTTGCGACCAGAGATGGCGTAGCCAGCCTTCTTCATTGCGGCCCTCTGTAAAGATATCCCGCGTACCCATGCGCTTCGCGAGCTCGTCAAATATGGCATACTCTACGCGCGCTTCGCCTGGAGCCTCAACAGCCTTGGGCATAGGAACCAAGATGTTATCCGTCCGCCCGGCCCCAAAGTCACTTCTCTCTTGCGGTCCAGCCACAGGAAGGACGATATCAGCGTGTCTTGCAGTCGCAGTCCAGTTTATTTCATTCACGATTACGGTTTCAGGACGCTGAAATGCCGCTCGAAGCCGATTGAGATCTTGGTGATGATGAAACGGATTGCCGCCCGCCCACCAAACCAGACGAATGTCGGGCATGGTCATCGTTTTGCCGTCATAACGGTATGTCGACCCCGGTCTGAGGAGCATCTCTGAAATCATGGCAACCGGGATGAAATTAGAGACAGGGTTATCGCCTTGCGGCAATGCCGCCCAAGGAAAAGGCCGCGCAATATTGCCCACATGAGCATTGACGGCATAGGCTACTGTATAGCCTCCGCCAGGAAGACCAATCTGACCGAGCATGGCGGCGAGCGTGACACAAGCCCAAAGCGTTTGCTCGCCCCAGTCCGCGCGTTGCAGGCCCGCCGCGCAAGTAATCATTGTTCGGCTTTCTGCCATCTCCAGCGCCAGCTTTCGGATTCTAGTTGCATCTAATCCGCTGATCCCTGCCGCCCATTCAGCGGTTTTTGCGACGCCATCCGTCTCGCCACGTAAATAGGCAGCGAAGCGATCGAACCCGACGGTGTAACAATCCAGAAACGCCTGATCGTGCAGACCGGCTTCCAAAAGCGTGTGTGCCAGCCCAAGCATCACAGTCATATCAGTGCCCGGTCTTGGAGTTAGCCATTCCGCGTTCAGGAAATCGGCCGTATCGCTTCTAAGCGGACTGAGATTAACAAATTTTACACCGTTCTCGATGCAGCGTTCCAAATTATTCGCCATACGATGTCGCGACGCACCACCATCGCAAATCTGCATATTGCGCATCGCCAATCCACCAAACGAAATAACAAGACCGGTGTGTTCAGAGACGACGGACCAACGTGTGGCCTGTGCGAGATTTTCTCGAAAACCTCCACCTACAATGCGAGGCATCGCGACAAGAGCTGCATTGTAGCTGTAGTTTCCTTCTGAACGGACAAAACCACCAATTGTGTTCAGAAACCTTTTGATCTGGCTCTGGGCGTGATGAAAACGCCCCGCACTTGCCCAGCCGTAGGAGCCTGCAAAAATCGCCTCGTTACCATTCTCGCTCCTGACGCGTTTGAGCTCATCCGCGACCAGGTCCAGAGCGCGATCCCAATCCACTTCGACAAACCGATCGCGACCACGCTCTACTTTGCGTCCATTCAGCCAACCCTCGCGAATGGCGGGGCGCAGCACACGTGCGCGACCATTCAAACTGGCGGCGATATTATCGTTCAATGCAGAGGGATCAGGATCCGAAGCGTGACCTTCGACAGCAGTAATGCGCCCGTCTTGTATGCTGACGACACCTATACCCCAATGCGAAGACGTGAGGCGCGTGTCACTCCGCGACATTATCGAAAATCCAAGTCAGATCATCGTTAAACAGTAGCATTGATTGCACCTGCGAGTTTTTCTGTAAGCTCTCCGATCTCATCGTCGGAAATGATAAACGGTGGCGCCAACAGAACGTGGTCACCTGTTTTGCCGTCAATCGTACCGCCCATGGGATAGCAGATCAGCCCCCGATCAATGGCCTCATTCTCAATCTTCTTGTTAATCCTTAAACTTGGATCAAATGGTTCTTTCGTTTCTCGGTCAGAGACAAGTTCGACACCCACAAACAATCCCCGACCACGAATATCACCAACATGTGCATGCTGCCCAAGGGCATCTCTCAAAGACACTTGCAGTCGCTCACCCATGTCTTTGCTGCGCTCAACCAAACCTTCATTCAAGAGCTTCTGTAAGACAGCACGACCTGCCGCTGCGGCAGCAGGATGGCCTAGGTAGGTGTGACCGTGTTGAAAGAACCCACTACCCTCAGTCAACGCATTGTAGATTATCCCTGAGCACAGCATTGCGCCAATCGGTTGATAACCACCGCCGAGCCCCTTCGCGATGGTCACGATATCTGGTCTCACGCCATCATATTCACATGAAAAGAGGTGTCCGGTCCGCCCCATACCGCACATCACCTCATCAAGGATAAGTAATACACCGTGGCGATCGCAGATTTCCCTGACCTTTTTGAAGTACCCTGGCACAGCTGGGACAGCGCCCAGTGTCGCGCCAACAACTGGTTCTGCTACAAATGCCAAGACGGTTTCTGAACCCAGGCGCTCGATCTCGAACTCGAGCTCAGCTGCCATTCGCTCGCCATACGCCTCGGGCGTCTCGTCGGCATCCCGACCGCGATATTCGTAGCACGGCGATATGTGCGAGACATCAACCAGAAGTGGGGCAAACTGTGCACGCCGCCATTCGTTTCCGCCGGCAGCCAGTGCACCAAGCGTGTTACCGTGATAACTCTGTTTGCGTGCTATAATCTTGGAACGCTCCGGCTGTCCGATTTCAAGAAAATACTGACGCGCCAACTTAAGAGCTGCCTCCACAGCCTCAGAGCCGCCAGACACGAAGTATACTCTTTCGATGCCAGTCGGCGCGTTCTCGATCAAAAGACGCGCCAGTGCTTCGGCGGGTTGAGAAGTAAAGAAACGAGTATGCGCGTAAGCCAACTGGTCCATCTGATCTTTGACAGCGTTGATCACATCGCGATCACCGTGACCCAAGCAAGAGACAGCCGCTCCACACGATCCGTCAAGATATTGCTTGCCCTGCGCATCATAGAGGTAAACACCTTCGCCACGCATGGCGACTGGCGGTTCTTTTAGGTTTGATCGCGGAAATACGTGCGACATGGTTTAAGTCTCGTCTGCTTGCACACTCAGTATTTATCGCCAGTCTAAACGCGACGCATCTGCAAAATGCCTTCAAGAAACTGCGATGATAATTACATGCTGCGGAATTCGAATATGTTGCGTGCAAGAACCGGTTATGCTACTTGATATGGTAATAATAAAACGGAACCGGGCAGGTCCATGCAATACATATACCATCTTGGCGTGCACACCACGCCCTCTGAGCTATTACAACACAATCTGACAGAAAACCTGGACGCTTTGCGCGCCCAAGGCGTGTTTTATGTCAACGCAGAAGCCCCTGATATTATTGGCGAAATTCTGATGCTGGTTGAGGATGGATGCCAGTCAGAGGTCGCTCAAGACTACGAAAAGCTAAACGGGATCAATCAGAGTTTGGCCCAAAATGCCCGTGCCGGCGGTATGCACAAAGTTCTATTTTCCAATGACGATCTTCTTGGGCCATCTTTATCAGATCTGTTGAGTTCCGGCGTGGAAACACCAGAGTTTTATCCGGACGCCGCCGCGCGCTTGAGTTTAGCAACGGCGGCTATTCCTCTTCGTTCGACGACATTCGTAATCTATCAAAAATCTCCCGAGCAGCTCCTCCTTGATCTCTACTGCCAAGCTTTAGGGCAAGGTCAAACCGCTCTTGGCTTGGAGACGTTTTGTACAGGACTAGAGTTACAATCAATTTGTTTCGAGCAGCTCAGAGCGCAACTTCAGGTGTTGCACTCTAAGTTACGAGTCATAATGCCAGAAGATAGACGTTTGGAGCAGGGCAGTGGCGCGTTCGTGCGAGAGTTTTGCCAGTGCACCGGTATCAATCCCGAAGCATTCTCGATTACCCCAACTAAGGTAAAGTACCGCATCGACACACAACAGGCTGAAGCACTGCGTCATGTAACCATGGGAAATCCGTCAACACGACCCAGTCTTATAAACAGCTTGCGTGAGCAAATCTTAAAGCATCGCGCTGACCCAAGACAGGCGCTTGCGCTCCCAGATTGGGTTAAAGCGCAGCTCAGCGGTCAATCTGATGATGTGCACGAAACACATATGCAAAAGGCTGGTTGATCTCAAATATGTGGTTCAATCCATATTGGTTAGAAAAACCGTCACTGCAGCGATCAGCGTCGGAATGATGTACACCCAAAAAACAAGGTTGCGTTTTAGCGGCTTTTCATAAGCCGCCATCCCGTTTGCTACAAATGCTGCACGATCCCCGTGCTTTCCTTGCTCTTCCCATTGTTTTTCCAGCTTCTCACGGCGTGCGGCGCGCGCGTAAAACTTTAGGCAGAAAAAAACCACAGTCAGGAAAGCAAGTCCCATTAAAAATATGCGGGCGAACAAGGCTATAGGTCGGTCCTTTCAATCGAGCTACTGCATATGTCGACGTGAATGGCAAATCTTCAAGCCTTGGCCTCTCGCGCTCCGCGCCAGAGCAATCTATAATCGTTGCCATAAAGGCAACGTCGCGAGGCAGTACGAGCAAAAATGGCGGCAAAAAAAGCTAAAAAAACGAGCGCCTTCAACATCCTTATCGTCGGTCAGGCCGGTCGATTGCAGTATGAGGCTGTGCTTTTTGCTGCGTCGCTTCGCGCAAAGTCTCAAGGTTTTTCCGGAAAGCTCTTCGTAGCGGAACCAGAGCCTGGTCCGCTTTGGCAAAACGACACTCGGATACGAGGAGATGTACGTACGCTGTTAGAAGACATGGGAGCGGAAGTCTTGCCCTTCAAAAACAGGCACTTTGGGCAGAAGTATCCAAACGGGAACAAAATTGAAGCGCTGTTTGCCCTGCCAAAAGACGAGCCGTTTGTTTTCTTCGACACAGACACGTTGATTTTAGGGGAACTTTCCAAAATTCCTTTCGATTTTTCTCGCCCAACTGCATCTCTACGGCGAGAGAACACATGGCCAGAAGTACAGTTATACGGGCCCGGCTATGCACAAACCTGGAAGGCGCTTTACGATAAATTTGGTTTAGATTTCGCCTCTTCCCTCGACCCGGCTTACCCTGATGAGTTCTGGAGGCGCTACCTATACTTCAATGCAGGCTTCTTTTTCTACAAATGCCCGCATGTGTTTGGTAAGCATTTCCTAAAGTACGCTCTGGCGATCCGAGACGACCCACCACCAGAGCTGGTCTGCCAGTCTCTCTATCCTTGGCTGGATCAAGTCGCGTTGCCTTTAGTGATTCACGCGTTGGGTGGTGCGCGCGATAGCCTGCCTGACGGTTTGATAGATGGTGAAATAACTTGTCACTACCGGCTCTTCCCGCTGCTCTACGCTCGTGAAAAGGACCGTGTCGTTGAAGTTCTTGAAGAGATTACCGCACCAAACCCAATCAAGAAGGTTCTGAAAAACTACGATGCGATCAAATTCATGGTGTATCACGGGCGTGGCCACAAAGTGCGCGATCTGTTCGACCGCGAAGACTTGCCACGTAAAGAACAGGCGATCCGCAATACAATCAAGCGAAACGGGTTTTGGATCAGGTAACTCGGAAGTCCTAAATCCTTTGAGCGTGTGTTTCATTCTTGAGTTGTTATAACGTGGGCTTTCCCATAACCCTCTGAGCAAAGCCATTTGGGGGATTCTTCATGTCCGATGATCGCATTCACACCTTCGGTTTCGACACTTTGCAAATTCACGCCGGCGCGCGACCCGATCCGGCCACCGGTGCGCGGCAAACGCCGATTTATCAATCGACGGCCTATGTTTTTCGCGATGCGGAGCATGCTGCAGCACTCTTCAACCTGCAGGAAGTTGGCTACATTTATTCGCGCTTAACGAATCCAACCGTTGCCGCGCTGCAAGAGCGCGTTGCCACACTTGAAGGCGGTGTCGGGGCTGTCTGCTGTTCTTCCGGGCACGCGGCGCAAATCATGGCGCTGTTCCCTATCATGGGTCCAGGCAAGAACGTCGTGGTTTCAACGCGGCTTTACGGTGGCTCCGTGACCCAGTTTAGCCAAACGATCCTGCGCTTTGGTTGGTCTGCCAAATTCGTCGATTTTGATGATCTCGATGCTATAGCTGAAGCAATTGATGATAACACGCGCGCTGTGTTCTGTGAGTCCATCGCCAATCCGGGTGGATACATCACCGATCTGGATGCCGTGGCCAAGATCGCCGACAAAGCTGGCCTTCCGCTCATCGTCGACAATACGTCGGCGAGCCCGTATCTTTGTCGTCCAATCGAGCATGGCGCGACTTTGGTTGTGCATTCAATGACCAAGTACCTGACCGGCAATGGTACAGTCACAGGTGGTGTGGTTGTCGACTCCGGTACGTTTGACTGGTCCGCGTCGGACAAGTTCCCATCACTTAGTGAACCAGAACCGGCCTACCACGGGCTTAAGTTCCATGAGACTTTCGGCAATCTCGCTTTCACCTTCCACGGCATCGCTATTGGCTTGCGTGATCTGGGCATGACATTGAACCCACAAGCCGCGCACTACACGCTGATGGGAATTGAGACGCTGTCGCTTCGCATGCAAAAGCATGTAGAGAACGCACAAATCGTTGCTGAATGGCTGGAAAAAGACGACCGTATCGAAGAAGTTACATATGCGGGTCTTAAGTCTTCTCCCTATTTTAAGCGGGTCAAAAAGATCTGCCCAAATGGCGCAGGCGGGCTTTTTACGGTCGCGCTCAAAAGCGGTTATGAGGGTTGCGTGAAACTTGTCGATAATCTTGAATTGTTTTCGCATGTGGCAAATCTGGGAGACACACGCTCTCTGATCATTCACTCAGCTTCAACCACGCACCGTCAGTTGACGCCCGAACAACAAAAGGCGGCAGGTGCGGCACCAAACGTGGTTCGTATTTCAATCGGCATAGAGGATCCGGACGATATAATTGCCGATTTTGATCAAGCGTTAACCAAGGCGAGTGTCTAGTTAAAGCCTGTCGGGAAATTGATGTTGCCTCTGGTGCTAGAAAGGGCTTTCTCTTTTCCTTAAGAGAAAGCTGCTGTAGAACAGACCGGTAAGGCTGCAGAGTTTCCCCGCCCCAACACGCAGTGTCAGGACCGTGTCGATAAGAACAAATATCGCCATTACGCTATCTTTCGAAGGTATCGGCTTGTTGCGCCGAGCTGAGGTGGGTTGGCACTTGGTCGGCGATGTCAGTTTGCAAGACCCCGACCTTGGCGCCGCTTTGACAGAACTTTCGGACAAAGCAAAGTCTCTCGAACCCGAGGGGGTTTTTGCAAAACTCGTTATCCCAAACGATCAGATCAAGTATTTGAGTTTCGACAAGATTGGCCTTGAAGCCGATGAGATCGCTGACGCTGTAAGACGCACGCTCGATAGTGCAACGCCTTATGAACTCGACGATCTAACTTATGATTGGTCAATCGAGGAAAACACCGTTTTTGTAGCTGCTGTCGCCAAGGAAACACTGTCGGAAGCAGAACACTTTGCGGCGCAACACGGATTCAATCCAGTTTGTGCTGTGGCGATCCCGGAGGCTCACGATTTCGCAGGGGAGCCGTGGTTTGGTGAGACAAAAACAGCACTGACACAATACAAAGATGCCGTTGTAATCGATAGGGATCGCGAACCAATTCGCGTTTTAGGTCCGATACCAGAGAATGATCCGGTCAAGGAAGAAGATGTTGCAGATGACGACGTGCACACGGCGGTTTCATTTTCGACAACGCGTACGTCGCGTACAGAAGAACCAGTTTCGTTTCGATCTATCCGCGCCAACCAAGACTATGAACCAAGCACAGAACCAAGTCTGGGCGGGGTCACACGCGACGAAATTATACCCGAGCCTGACGAGCCAATTGAACAAGAGATGTCCGTCTCGGACAATGACGCCAACGCAACAGAAGCTCTAGAAGGTCAGAAAGCAGAGCCATCATTCGAACCTGTGCAACCCGCCCGACCTTTGGTGGCAAGCATTTCAGCGCCGACGACACGCCCGGCACCAGCTGCGGTGGTTCCACGAAGGCCCGTTCTTGCGTCTTCGACAATTGGAAGCTCGTTGGACGAGGACGAAGCAAAGCGAATGACAGTTTTTGGCGCTCGCGGTGCGTTGGAAGTTGGGGGTAAGCCAAAGTTTTTGGGGCTTATCTTAACCACAGTACTTATCATTTTTCTGCTGGGCGTCGCCGCTTGGGCTTCGATTTTCCTGAAAGACAGTGTTGCGCTTCTTTTTGGTACTGAACCGGAAGCACAAAGTGAATTAGCCAACGCTCCTGGGCTGAGTATCGATTCTGAATCGGAAGCCGATGGTCAATTCGTTGAGGATCAAACCGCCAGGCCGTTAGAGGACAGCACCGCGCCGTCAGCGGTTGCAGACGAAGTCTTTGCGGATGACGAAACCTTTGTAGTCGAGGAGGATTTTCCTGAGACGCTTAGCCCGGAAGATGCGCTTAACCGTTATGCTGTTACTGGGATATGGCTGCTTGCGCCTGACGCGCCACCAAATCTGCCAGAGCAACCATTAGAAGACGTCTATCTAACGTCTATTGATCCGCTTGTCGTGCAGCAGGATGTGGTCGCTTTGGCGCCTCTCGAAAACTTTGTTGACGACACCAGCTTCAAAGCACCACTTGATCCAACCGCCCCAAGCATCACGTTCGATCTAGATGAGCGCGGTCTAGTGAAAGCAACGCCCGAAGGTGCCGAAAGCCCAGATGGCATTCGCGTTTTTGCCGGGCGTCCAAATCCCCTGCCGCCGGCGCGACCTGCAGAAACACTAAAGCCAATCGCCGAGACGGAACAGATTGAAACGGCTGTGGCTTTAGCGAAACTGGGAACCACGCGACCAAATGCTCGACCAAATGATCTTGTCGAACAGCAGGAACGCAACACGTTAGGCGGACGCACACGGCTTGAACTGGCGAAACTTCGACCTCGTCTTCGTCCAGAGTCAGAGCAGCAAATTGCCCTGAAGGAAGAACCCGCCGCAGTGACTGCGCAAGCGGTCGCAGCCTCATTGGTACCGAAGACGAGGCCGCAGGGCTTTGAGAAAATCGTGCGCCAAACCCAACAGAAACAGAAAGCGCAGCAAACACAGGTGGCTGCCGTTGCGGTGCCTCGTACACAAACCAGAACGCCCAAGATACCAACTGCCACAACTGTCGCGCGCGCTGCGACCGAGCAAAACGTGATAGCATTAAGACGTATAAATCTCATCGGGGTTTATGGCTCACCCTCCAGCCGCCGCGCGTTGGTCCGAATGGCCAATGGTCGCTACAAGAAAGTTAAAGTCGGCGACAGGCTTGATGGAGGACGGGTCACCGCAATTGGCGATAGCGAATTGCGTTATACAAAAAGTGGACGCAGTGTCGCGCTAAAGATGCCACGTGGATAAAGCAAACTACTCTACCGCAATCTCTCCGCTTTCAATCTGTTCACGCTCAATCGATTCAAACAGCGCTTTGAAATTGCCTTCACCGAATCCATCATCGCCTTTGCGTTCGATAAACTCGAAAAAGATCGGACCGATGACCTTTTTTGAGAAAATCTGTAGGAGTATCCGCGTCTCTCCACCGTCGACCACGCCCTCACCATCAATTAGAATACCGTGCCTCTTCAGTCGATCGATGGGCTCTTCGTGACCCGCCACACGGTTTTTGGACATTCTGTAGTACGTATCGTTCGGCCCGGGCATAAATTGCAGACCGCGCGCCGCAAGCTGGTCGGTCGCGTCGTAAATGTTTCTCGCGCCGACCGCGATATGTTGAATGCCTTCGCCATTGTATTTCCGAAGATAGCTTGCGATCTGGCCGTCTTCACCACGATCCTCGTTGATCGGAATACGAATTTTTCCACAAGGTGAAGTCAACGCACGAGAAAACAAACCAGTGTATTTTCCTTCGATGTCGAAGAAGCGAATTTCACGAAAATTAAAAATGCGGCTGTAGAAGTTGAACCACGCATCCATGTTACCGCGAAAGACGTTGTGCGTCAGATGGTCGAGATAGTAGAATCCAACACCTTCCGGTTTTGCTACTGAAAGCCAGTTATATTCGGCGTCGTAATGTGCAGCATCTTCATCGTGCTCAATGAAATAGATCAGACTGCCACCGATGCCCTTGATGGTTGGTGCATCTAGAACCTTACCGCCGCCTAGATAAGGCGCAGCGCCCAATGAAACCGCACGCTCAAATGCGTGGTTGGCGTCGACCACCCGCCAACCCATAGACGGGGCGCATGGTCCGTGTTCATCAGCAAATTTACCACCAAAACTGTCGAAATCAGCGTTTAGCACATACGTGATGTCGCCTTGTTGCCAAAGCTCAAGCGGCCGCTTTTTATGAATGGCGACCTTTTCGTAGCCCATTTTTTGAAACAACGCGCGCAAAGTGTCTGGTTCAGGGTGTGCAAACTCTACAAACTCGAACCCATCTGTGCCGGCTGGGTTGTCTTTACTGATCATTGAACGCGGCTTGTCATGCGGAAAGGGGCCCATGTCGACCTCCAAGGATGCCCATATAAAGTGCAAATATATGCCAACATGCCCGCGAATAATGCGCTTATTGGTATAAATTAGCTATATAATATGCAAAAAAATTGCACGAAAAGCACTCTTGGCGCATAGTATAGTCAAATGATGGACAGCACTGACAGTCGTATCCTGGCCGCTCTGCAAAACAATGCGCAGCTAACGGCACAAGAGCTTGGCGATATGCTAGGCCTTTCAGCCAGCCAGGCCAGCAGAAGACGCGCGCGACTGGAAACATCAGGATTTATAAGAAATTACCGCGCCCAACTCGATACCGGCAAACTTGGTCTGCAAATACAAGCTTTTGTTCAGGTACGCTTGACCACGCACCGTCCGGAGAAGGTTAAAGGTTTCGACACGCTTCTACAGACGCGCTCAGAAGTCACTAGCGTTTGGCTTTTAACCGGTAGCGCAGATTACTTGTTGCGGGTCTACTGTGAGAACCTATCTGCACTAAATCGTCTGATACATGAGGTGCTTTTGCCTCATGAGGCAGTCGCCAAGGTGCAGTCGCAGATTGTAATGGATCAGTGCAAGGCGGACGCGCCTTTGCCAGTTTAGGGAAGCGGGATGGACGGATTTCTGTTTCAAGCCACCGTATTGCTCGCAGCGGCCGTTATTGCCGTGCCCATTGCCTCGCGCATGGGGCTTGGATCGGTTCTAGGATATCTGGCGGCAGGCATCATTATTGGCCAAATCCCTGGCCTTTTGGGCGGTCACGCCGCTGAAGAGTTACAACACGTCGCAGAGTTCGGCGTCGTTATGATGCTCTTCTTGATAGGGTTGGAGCTTGAGCCCAAAGCGCTCTGGGATATGCGACACAGGTTGATTGGACTCGGCGGCCTGCAAATCACACTTACAACACTCGCGGTCATGTTTGGTGCGATATTGCTCGGCGTGGCGTGGAGCGTCGCGCTTGCTATAGGATTAGTTTTCTCCCTCTCATCGACCGCAATTGTTCTTCAAACCCTTTCAGAGAAAGGTTTGATGCGGACCGGCGGCGGCAGGTCGACATTTTCGGTCTTACTCACCCAAGATATTGCAGTGATCCCAATGCTGGCCCTATTGCCTTTGCTTGCGCTGCCGAAAACGCCTGACATGATCCTCGGCGAAACACTCCAGCGATTAGCAGAGACGGGCGAAGGGGGCGAACATAGCGAAGCGGCCCACGAGGCGGCTCAATCCTTTATTCAGAGCCTGCCAGGTTGGGGCGTCACGCTCGTCACTCTGGCAGCGGTCGGGGGGATCATATTTTTTGGCGTCTACATGACGCGACCGGTATTTCGGTTTATTCATGCCAGCCGACTGCGTGAGATGTATACGGCGCTCGCTCTACTCATTGTTGTTGGCATTTCTTTCATCATGACGCTTGTAGGCCTTTCACCTGCGCTTGGTGCATTTATGGCCGGCGTGGTCTTGGCCTCATCAGAGTTTCGACACGAGTTGGAAAGCGATATCGCACCTTTCAAGGGCATGCTACTCGGTCTGTTTTTCATCACGGTCGGCGCTGCCATCAACTTCTCCTTGCTCTTCGC
>JBCDDS010000011.1:0-48989 GCA_039180185.1 Pseudomonadota bacterium
AGCTTTTGGGGTTTGATAGTAACAGGATTCCTTTGTGTTGGATTTGCCGTCTTAGGCGGACCAGTCATTGATCTGATGACAAAGGCACCGGATGTGCAGATCAGCGCGCGCGAGTTTTTAATATATGCGGTTCTGGCGCCCGCGTTTGGCCTCGCTCCTTACATGCTCGATGGCATTTTCATCGGCGCGACGCGTACACGGGACATGCGAAACATGATGGCACTGACCTTGATCGTGTATATCATTTCCGCGCTTGCATTGGTTCCTCCGTTTGGAAACCACGGCCTTTGGGTTGCATTGATGATAAGTTTTGTTGCCCGAACGATTACACTTTCCTCGCGATACCCGGCGTTGGAACGACAGCTGACAGCGTGACTGCAGAATTTGATCAAATTATGTTTCATGGCTGGAAAATCCACGCCCCGGCTATAAAAGTCAGTATTGCTTACTCTTTTCGGAGCCTACCATGTCATATCCACAGGTTCGCGTTGCTATCAATGGATTTGGCCGCATAGGCCGCACGCTTCTAAGAATCCTATTGCGTCAGACTGACGCGTTTGAACTGGTTTGTATCAATGAGATCGAGCCGATCAAAACCTGCGCCTATTTGTTTCAATACGACAGCGTCTATGGGCCTTGGCCGCAAGAGGTGTTTTCAGAGACGGGTGCTTTAATTGTCGGTGACCGCCGCATCACGTTTCATGCCGAGCCAGACTTGGCCAAGCTGGATCTGACGGGTGTTGATGTGGTTCTGGAGTGCACAGGTATGGGGGGTACGCGCGCGGTTGCCGAGCGCGGCTTGAAAGCAGGTGCGGATAAAGTTCTCGTCTCCGGACCCGCGGCGGAAGCGGATGTCACTTTGGTGATGGGGGCAAACCAAACTGACTATGAAGGGGAAAGCATTGTTTCGAACGCCTCCTGCACAACAAACGCGCTAGCGCCATTGGCGCGATTGCTTGATGAAGCTTTCGGAATAGAAGGCGGTCAGATGACCACAGTGCATTGCTACACCGGAAGCCAACCAACCGTCGATAAACCACGCGACGCACCTGAACGCAGTCGGGCTGCAGCGATGTCGATGGTGCCCACAACCACAAGTGCGCATGATCAAATGGCGCTGGTTTTACCGCATCTCAAAGGCCGCATAGAGTCCCGCGCGATACGGGTGCCGACGGCCAGCGTGTCCTGTATTGATTTGACGGTGCAGACGCGCAAGGGCGCTAGTCTTTCAGAGGTGAATGACATGCTGAAGAACGCCGCCCAGAACGGTTCTGTGTTCGGCTGGACCAAACAGCCCTTGGTCAGCAGTGATCTGCGCGCCAGACCGGAATCTATCGTTATGGTTGGACCCGAAAGCTCTGTGTCCAAAGGTGGTTTGATTCGCGTTTTTGGCTGGTACGACAATGAGTGGGGGTTCTCGTGCCGCATGCTTGAGATGGCGAAACTCATGGTTGGTTTTTCAAAGCCTTAAAGTCTCAAACGTCAAGCTCATCAATCAATTCGGGCCCGCTTGCCCGGTTGGAGTTTACCTTCACGTCAACACGGTGGAATTCGAGCGCGTCTTCTGGGGCGGGGCGCATCAATCGCGCGGCTCCATGACCGGCCTCGCCAAGCCATAGTGACCAGTCTTCTTGTGCAAGGATCACAGGCATACGGTGATGAATCGCCTGCAGTTTCAAGTTTGCCGCTGTGGTGACAATGGCGCAGCTACGCACGGGATGTTCGCCCTTCGTCCATTCCTGCCACACACCTGCAAAGGCAATCACCGAAGTTGCCGTTGGTTTAAAATACCAAGGCAGGCGATTGCCATCGGCGTCTTTGGTCCATTCATAAAAGCCAGTCGCCGGGATTATACACCTTCGTTCGCGCGCTGCGGCGCGAAAGGCCGGCTTTTCCGCGATTGTTTCGGACCGCGCATTGATCAAAAGCGGCGTGTCAGTGGTTGCCTTGTACCAATGGGGCAAAAACCCCCAACGCATAGATACCAGCTGTCGAGCGCCTTCTGCTGCAGTGAACGCATGCACCTGATTGGTCGGACAAATGTTGTAGTTTGGCAGATCAGGCAAGTCATTGGCCGGCTGCGCCTGAAAAAGCTGCGCCATGGCATCAGTCGGCAAGGTCAGGGCAAATCGGCCGCACATGTCAACGAAGCACGTTGGAGTAAAGCAGCATTCCCCATGGCAGAAGCGCCTTCTCGACCTGCATCCAGGTCGCACCAAAGCTGATTGGGTCGCTGTTTGTCAGGCGCGCTATGTCATCAAGGCTGCGACGACCGTCGATGGTCTCAAGAAGCGGTGCTGCAGTCTTGGGCAATATGAGCTTGCCCTTAACTCCATCCGTATCGAGCGATGGCGCTTTTCCTTGCGCGGCGGATTGAGCGAGAGCTTTGGTCTGTACGCCTTTGATATGAGGTACTAAAGATCGGTTTTTGCCAGAGGCGTGTGCGTGTTCCGCGTCAGATGCAATCGCATAGCCCGTATGCGTGCGAATGGTTCCGTTGAGTTTCTCTGCTGTCGCCATCGCCAGTGTGGTGTCCATATCTTCTGGTACATCCGTGAAACGTGCGAGGTCATAAAGGATCGGTGTGGTGAAGTCTGAAAGCCGCCAACCTGTTCGGCGCAGCGTTGTGTCGAGTTCCGTCACATCATACGCGCGGTCCTGACTGTGCAAGAGCAGATCGTAAAAGCCCGCGTCGCCTGACTTATGATCGTTTAGATTGGGGTTAGATTTCAAAGGGTGGCCTTCTGGCAAACGCCCAAACACCTTACGACCGAGAGATAGCCTGTCCTTTGGCGACATGTTTTGCGTCAAAGCTGCAAAAGCGCTCTGTAAAGGATAGACCCCGGAACGCCCATAAGGGGCGTAGACCATGAAACCCATGCCGCCGCTCGACGCGAGCGCTTCACGCAGCGCTGAAAAGCCTAGGTCAGGATCCGGTAAGTGGTGCAGGACACCGCAACAATCAATGTAGTCGAATTGCCCATGTTGTGGCGCATCAAGCAGGCTACCGGTGATGAATTTTATATTGTTCAAACCCCGAACTTTCGCTCGTTCTTCCGCAATTTTGCGTGAGGCTGTCGAGAGATCTATATATGTAGCCTCGTAAGGCTTGCCGTATTGCGTCAGCAGCGTCGTCAACTGAATCAGGCCGTCACCCGTTCCGCCGCCCGCCACTAAAATACGCAGCGGCTTCGACCAATCGCGCTTGCCACCAAACACAAAGTGGTCGATTTCTTGCGGCAGAGAGGGCGAGCCCATAATCAGGCGTTTTTTTTCGTCCTTCGGATTTCGCTCCGGATAGGGGTAGGCCTCATATTGATTGCGCACTTGGCTCATGGCGCAACATTTGGCAGTTTGTTCACCAAATTGCAAAGCCGTTCACTTTGCCTTCTTGCTTGACCGAGCCCATGTTGCGAGGCATCACCGAGCCATGCTGATTTACAAGATTTTTAAAGCCGATGAGTGGCAAGAACTGCGGTCGCAGAAATCTACTGCGGGTTCGGAAAAGGATGTAGAGGATGGCTTCGTCCATTTCTCCACGGCAGAACAAGCGGAAGAGACTGCTGCCAAGCACTTTTCGGGTGAGAGTGAACTCATGCTTGTGGCTGTTGAGACCGACCGTCTAGGAGATGCGCTGAAATGGGAAGCGTCACGAGGTGGTGCGTTATTCCCGCATCTGTACAGTGAGTTACGTCTTGAACACGTGCGTTGGGCGCAGCCCCTGATGCTGCAAGACGGGGGTGCACAGGCTGCCGCCGGGGCTGCGATGAGAGTAATTGACCGGCTTGGTCTTGGCCTGCTGCATAGAATAGACCCGGAGAAAGCCCATGATCTTGCTTTGCAGGCTATGCGGTATGGCGTGGTGCCTTTGCCGGGCGAGGTCACATCTACACGTCTGAAAACAGAAATTGCAGGTTTGAAGCTTTCAAACCCTTTGGGTTTGGCCGCAGGGTTCGACAAAAATGCACGGGCATTGGGCTCTTTGGGAAATGCAGGGTTTGGCTTTGTCGAAGTTGGTGCCGTAACGCCGAAGCCTCAACCTGGAAATGCAAAGCCAAGGCTGTTTCGTTTGAGCGAAGATCAGGCCGTGATCAATCGCTTCGGTTTCAACAATGACGGGATGGAACAAGTTGTAACCCGGCTTCAACAACGGCCACCTCGCGGTGTTATCGGCCTGAATCTCGGTGCTAACAAGGACAGCACCGACCGAGCTGAAGACTATGCAACTGTTTTGTCTTGCTGCGGACCGCATCTGGACTTTGCAACCGTGAATGTGTCGAGCCCCAACACGGAAAACCTGCGTGATCTGCAAGGCGCTGAGGCTTTGTCAGCGTTGCTCAAAGGCGTAAACGACGCGCGAGAGATGTTGCAGCGACCTATACCGATCTTTCTGAAGATTGCTCCGGACCTGAGTGACACAGAGCTTTCTGAGATTGTCGACGTCGCAAAACAGGCGAAGTTGGCCGGAATAATCGCCACAAATACTACGCTTTCACGTGAGGGATTACGAAGCCTGCAAAAGAATGAGAAGGGCGGTCTTTCTGGGGCGCCGCTTTTTGAACGGTCAACACGTGTTTTGGCGAAGCTATCGCAACTTACAGAAAGTAAGATGACGCTGATCGGGGTGGGTGGAGTTACCACCTCAGAAGACGCGTATGCGAAAATCCGTGCAGGAGCTCATGCGGTTCAACTCTATTCGGCGCTTGTGTATCACGGCATCGGTCTAGTCGCTCAAATTGTGAGTGGGCTTGATGAAATCTTGACTCGTGACGGCTATCAATCGGTGTCCGATGCGGTTGGATCGCAGAGGGACGAATGGCTGTAGCGCAGGCGGGAGTTCGCGGATACTTAAACGCAGTTCTATTCGATCTTTTGGGGCAGTTGCGCTGGTCGTTCCTGCCCCCTCTGATGGTGTATTTCGCGGCAGGATGTTCGGGCCTGACGCTGATCGTCGGGACTTTTTTCGTTAAGGAATATCTTGATTTTTCAGCTGCTTATATCGCAGGATTGGCGTTCTGGGCGGGGCTGCCCTGGGCGTTGAAAATGCCGCTTGGGCATCTGGTTGATCTGATTTGGCGCTGGAAATGGTTACTAGTCTGGCTTGGGGCAGGCTGCGTCGCGGCGTCCGTTGGCATTATGTACATGGTCCTCACATTCACCACGTACATGCAGATGATTATGCCGGTACCCTCTTGGTACATTATCAGTTTCTTGCTCGCGCCTTGCGGACTGGTTTTGCAGGACGTGGTGGCAGATGCCATGTCTATCGAGGCAGTTCCGACCCATGGCTCACAAGGTCGCCCGCTGCCAGAGGCGGAGATCAAAAACGCCCATGTAACCATGCAGACTCTCGGTCGATTTGCCCTGATAGGGGGTACTGTTGCTGTGGCATTGCTCAACATTGCGATGTTTTCAGGCATCGAAGAGCTTGATCAGGCTGGAAAAGGCAAAGTCTACGCCAACGTCTATATGATTGCTTTTTTGATCCCGGTGATATCCATCAGTGGCGTCGTTTTGGCTGGGTTGCAGCGCCGTATGACAGGAGCAAACGCGGCGGCCATTGAACCCGCAGAAGCTATTGAACCAAATTGGTGGTACTTCATCGGTGGCGGCGCTTTTGTCGTGCTTTCTTTGATCGTTGGACTGGGGGAAGTTCCTTTTGGTCAGGAAATCATCTTTGCAGGTTCGATGGCAATTGTGCTGCTGCTCATGCGACAGCTCATCGCCGCTTTGGAACCCACTCAAGCGAAGGCCCTGATCGGAACGGCGGTGATCATTTTCTTCTTCCGAGCAACGCCTTTGCCCGGGGATGGACAAACTTGGTTTCAAATTGACGTTCTGGGGTTTGATCAGCAATTCTTATCTTTGCTTTCCCTCATTACCTCTGTCGTCACCCTAGCCGTTATTGTGCTTCTCCGCCCGATGATGGCAAACCATTCCATTGTATGGATCGTTGTCGTTTTGAGCATCCTCGCGGGTTTGCTCAGCCTGCCAAACATTGGTCTTTACTACGGTTTGCATAACTGGACGTCAGACATGACCGGCGGCTTCGTAGATGCACGGTTCATCGCAATATTCGACACTGCTCTTGAAAGCCCGCTTGGCCAGGTCGCTATGATTCCAATGCTGGCTTGGATCGCGAAGAACGCGCCGAGAGAACTAAAGGCCACGTTCTTCGCTGTTATGGCCTCTTTTACGAACTTGGCGATCTCCGCTTCAACATTGGGCACCAAGTATCTGAACCAAGTGTATCTGGTTACGCGAGAGGTGAAAGATCCAGAAAGTGGCGCAATAACGACCGCAGCAAATTACTCAGAATTGGGGTGGCTCTTGATCACAGTGAGTACTTTGATCGTCGTACTACCGCTTTTGGTGGTGTTCTTTGTACAACGTACAGCGCTGCGTAGTACGGATTGATTGTTACTTTATGCACGAGCGAGCCTCCCGGAGAAGGGAATGATGAGAAGAGAGGCTCGCCCGCTTTTGCATTCCCAATAACCACGGGAACGCAGGGGAAATTTAGAACCGGAAGGTTCCTCGAATTTGCACGGTGGTTGCTTCAACATCGACATCGGTCGAGTTGAAATTGTTGAACTCATGGTAAAGCACTTCGGTGCCAATCGAAAAGTTTGAGTTCACCAGATACTCATAGCCGACGCCAATAAAGTATCCGTCGTCGCTTCCGAGATTATCGGTTTCGGCCAATGCGTAGCCCGCTGTGCCATAAAATAGGTTGTTGCCAAATTTGTAACCGCCACGCGCTTTTACACGAAAGATATTTTCTACTTCTGCGATGCCACCTGCAACATCCGCATCTGTGAAATCATAATCCAGCGAACCACCGACAACCCACTGCCCCAGATCGTAATCATAGCCGCCAAAAAAACCGCCGATGAATTCATCACTACTGTCGGAAATGTCAGTATCAACACCGGCGTAACCCAATTGGCCACCAACATAGAAACCTGTCCAATCACTCCGACCAATATCGCCGCCAAACACGTTTCGGCTTACGATGGTCTGGTCGATCTCGCTTTTATCTGCACCTGCAGTCAGTGGCTGGTTCAGCGCCAGACCGTCGAATTCAAGATCGTCGCGCTCTGCTGTTGCGGTGGTTGCTGCAGCGATGAGGGCGGTTGCAATTACCAAAGTCGACTTTCGCATTCCTCGTCTCCTTCAATTTGCGGTGGAATGAACCGGCATTCCTTCGCCGTTGATATTGAAATGAGAACGCAAAAGTTTTGTTCAACCGTGTGAAGCATCGCACAGCTACAACAGCGTGTGAGCGCTTGTGTGAAAAATCAGCTCGTGGCCGACCCAGAACTGTAATTTATATTTAAAATCAGTATTTTGATATCAAACTGCACTGTAACAATTGCAAGATCGAAAACTTACCGTTTGAGCAATATATCGCTGTGAATCTAGATCACACCGATATCTGCGAGTGCTGCGCTGAGATCTGCCGGGAGCGGATCTTCTGCTTGCCGTCGACGTGGCAGATCAGCTGGTGCGTCCTCTGCTGGAAGATAGCGCCACCCTTGGAAAGCTCGTTTCGGGGCTGTCATTGTCAGGATGATTTCAGGCTCCAGAACGATACCGCAACGGCGTATTCCGTCCTGGCCAATCACCTCATCTAATCGCAGTATACGTTGCCGGCATTGCAACATCCCCTGGATCACCCAGAAAATAGATCCGCCGTTTAGTATTTCGGCTTTGCGCTTTGGCCACATGCGTGTGACGTGACGGGGCAGATTGTCGTCGCCTTGCGCGGCTTTACTGGCCTGCCATGCCATAAGGCTTTCGACCGATTTAGAGCCAACACTGAGTTTAACCAGATGTACCTTGCCGTCTGCCACGTCGCCCCCTTTTTTGCCCGTTATCATTCTAGAACTAGCATGGCGAAATTCAACCGTGACTATTGATGTCGTTTTGTTAGCGTGAGGACATTGGAAGGGACGACCAGATGAGAAAATGCGACCTGTTGATCAAAGGTGGCACGGTGATCGATGGCACAGGGGCACCAGGTTTTTTGGCAGATGTCGCGGTTGATGGTGGAAGGATTTGCGCAGTCGGGCAACTCTGCGAATTCCGCGCAGGGCATGTGATAGAGGCGACTGGACAAGTTGTTGCGCCGGGGTTCATAGACGTTCACACGCATGATGACTGGGCCGTGCTTCAAACGCCTGATATGGCTTGTAAAATCACGCAGGGTGTAACGACGGTGATTGCAGGCAATTGCGGGATCAGCGCTGCACCATTCCGGTTTCAAAGCGGGCTTCCCGCGCCGTTTAACGTTGTTCCGGGCATGGAAATAGCTGACTTTTCGACAGTAGAGCTCTATGAAAACGCGGTTAATCAGGCAAAGCCTGCGGTGAATGTCATGCTGCTGGCGGGTCACTCCGCCTTGCGCGCACAGGTTATGGGAACGGACTTGGATCGGCCTGCGTCAGAGGCCGAAATAGGTCAAATGGCGCAGGTCCTAGATCAGGCATTGGCGCAAGGCGCGTGTGGTCTATCAAGCGGGCTTGATTATCCCGCGGCCTTTGCGGCGCCAACCAAAGAGATGACCCGGCTTGCGCGTGTCGTAAGCCATCATCCTGGGCGCGTTTACACAACACATATGCGGGATGAAGGCGATGGCGTTGTAGCGTCCGTGCGCGAAGCGTTGGAGACGGGTAAGTCCTCTGGCGCGAGATTGGTGATCTCGCATCACAAATGTGCAGGTCAAGCCAATTTTGGCAAAAGCATTGAGACATTGGGCATGATCGACGCGGCAAGGGAAACTCAGGATATTGGATTTGATGTCTATCCTTATGTGGCCTCTTCGACAGCTTTGATTGAGAGATTTCTGCCCTCCGCGAAAGAGATCAAGGTCATATGGTCGGACGCGCACCCGGAGCAGGGTGGCCGAATGCTCGATGATATCGCCGAAGATTGGAGCGTTGACCGCAGCGAGGCGGCACGGCGGTTGCATCCCGCAGGTGCGATTTACTTTGATATGGACGAGGGTGATCTGCAGCGGATCATGGCCCATCCACTGGCGATGATTGGTTCTGATGGGTTGCCGGGCACCCAAAAACCTCATCCAAGGCTTTGGGGCACGTTTCCACGTGTGCTCGGACGCTATGTTCGTGAGCTGAACCTTTTGAGCCTTGCACAAGCGATTCATAAGATGACCGGTCTTTCGGCCGACACGTTCGGCATAAAAGATCGAGGTTTCGTTCGCGACGGATATGTCGCTGACTTAGTAATTTTTGACCCGCACAGCGTTCTGGATAAGGCTGATTACGATGACCCAGAGGTGCCGAGCGCAGGGATCAACCATGTTTTTGTTGCTGGAGAGGAGGCGATGAAAGATGGAATGCCAACATCAAGTCGAGCAGGACAATTTTTGAAAGGGTAGGGCGGTGACACAAAGGATCGTGTGGCTTAACGGGGCATTTATGCCCGAACGCGAAGCAAAGGTCTCCATTTTTGATCGCGGCTTGCTCTTTGCAGACGCGGTGTATGAGGGGTTGGGTGTTTTGGATGGGCGCGTCGTCGACTTTAAACACCATATGGCTCGCTTGCGTCGGTCGCTTGCTGAGCTGAACATGCTTGAGCCGATGAGCGAAGGCGAATTTAGTTTAATGCTAAACCAGTTGATTGAGCGCAATGATGTGAATGAGGGTTTCCTCTATCTCCACATCACACGCGGGACCCATGACCGAGACTACCTCTATCCTGATGGATTGAAGCACACGGTTTTCGCATTCACGCAAGCCCAACATGGCGGCGGAGCCGATGACGCGCCTGAGGCGATTTCTATGGCAAGTACTCCTGACTTGCGCTGGGCTCGCCGGGATGTAAAGACCACCAACCTTTTAGGACAGGTGTTGGCTAAGGTGTCTGCTGAGTCAGCTAGAGCGGATGAGGCGCTGATGCTCGATCCGGAGGGCTATGTGACCGAGGGTGGTGCGGTGTCGTTTTTCATAGTGCGCGATGAAGTGCTTTACGCAAGACCGCTGCACCGTGAATTGCTCCCTGGTGTGACACGTCGAACCATGCTGCAGGTGGCGCAAGAGATGGACGTTAAAGTATCTGAAGCGCGCTACAAAATGGAGGACGTCTTCGCTGCCGACGAGGCGTTCGTCACTGGTGCATCAAGTTACATACAACCCGTAACACGCGTGGATGGGCGTGATATCGGGAATGGAGATGCCGGACCTCTCACGCTTCGCTTAAGAAAGGCATATCTGAAAAAAGTTCGTCGAGAACTGCTCTAAGTCGCCGGGCTTTGTTGTTCTTTATCGTTCGATTTGGAGTTGGTCACAACCAACAAGCCCGCACCAACGACAAGCAGCATACCTACATACTCGCGAAGGTCCGGCTGTTCTTGAAAAAACACGTACCCGCAAAGAATCGCAAAGGCGACGTAGCTGTAATCGAATGTTGCAATGATCTGCGGTGGCGCGATCTGATAGGAGCGCGCGACGCCGACAGAGAAACTAGCCGCCAACAGGCCTAATATCACCATGGCCCACCAGAGTTTTGCGGTCATATCGGACCAGCCCGTGAAGATGAATGAGCTTTTTGAAGCAAGCTCTGGGCCGGGCGCCAAAAGCAAGACCAAACCAAGGCCCAGAACGCCCGCGGTGATGAAGCCAATGTGAAGATTGAAGGCCAGTGCGAGATAGTCCTCGTGCTGGCATTTGGTACGCGTTAAAACCACAGCGAAAGAGTAAAACAGCGCTGCGAGGATTGGCAGGATAAGGGCCGTTTGCAAAGACGCACCGGTTGGATTGAGGATGACAACCACGCCAGCAAACCCCAGAAAAACACCAATCCATTGTCGGGCGGTGACGCGTTCTTTGAGCGCAATAGCGGCGATCAGCACTGTGAAAATGGGGTTGGTGTAGGCGGCGACCGCAGCGATCGCCAGATCAAGAAAGGTCAGTGCAGTGTAATAGGCGATCCACGCGAGGACCAAAAGCACCGTGCGAAGCCCCACCCAGAACGTGTTCTGCGGGAAAAGGGCGTTACCAGTCAACGCTGCGAGCGCGACGAGAAGCACACCTGCGATGGTCGACCTTACTGCAAAGATTTGCCAGAGCGACATGTCGACGCTGCTGAGTTTGACAATCGCGTCCCCCAGGGCGGCTGTGGCCACGGCAAACAGGATCAGCAGCACGCCTTGCGTAATTCTATCAGTCGTTTGAGGTGACGTTGTCATTACGAAGGCGACGCTAATCTGAGTTTTGGCGCGGGTAAATACATCTTCGTGGGGTGCTTTTCGGCATGTTGATCGGTATGCCTTCGGTGAGGAAGGTCTTTGGGAGAACGGCCGTCAAACCGCCGGATGTATTTAGGGCCAGATTTAAATGATTGCTTGTTTGAGCGCATTACAAGGTGTAGTATGCTGTCCTTCCGTAACCGCTAAAGCTGCCTATTATGACACGTTTTACTGCTCCTATTGCTGAATCCATCTGGGATATGAAATACCGGTTGAAAGAGGCCGATGGCACGCCAATCGATGGCTCTGTCGAAGACAGCTGGCGACGGGTCGCGCGGGCTTTGGCCGCGGTCGAAGAGGAGCCCGATGCTTGGGAGAGCCGGTTTTATTCGGCCCTTGAAGATTTCAAATTCTTACCCGCAGGCCGGATCACGGCAGGTGCCGGTACAGGACGCGCAGTAACGCTATTCAACTGCTTTGTTATGGGCACGATTCCCGACAATATGAACGGTATTTTTGATGCGCTGCGTGAGGCGGCGCTGACCATGCAGCAGGGTGGCGGGATCGGCTATGATTTCTCTACGTTGCGCCCCAAAGGCGCAGAGGTAAAAGGCGTAGCCGCCGATGCCAGCGGGCCACTTAGTTTCATGGACGTCTGGGACGCGATGTGCCGCACGATCATGTCGGCGGGCAACCGGCGCGGGGCGATGATGGCCACCATGCGCTGTGATCACCCGGATGTTGAGGAGTTCATATCGGTCAAGGCCGATCCGGCGCGGCTCAGGATGTTTAACCTGTCTGTGCTGGTCACTGATCCCTTCATGGATGCGGTGAAGGTCGATGGACCTTGGGAACTGGTCTTTGGTGGCAAAGTCTACAAAACCGTCCAGGCGCGTGATCTATGGAACAAAATCATGCAGGCGACGTTTGATTTTGCCGAGCCGGGCGTGATTTTCATCGATAGAATCAATGCGGCCAACAACCTGCACTATGCTGAGACAATAGCCGCGACAAATCCTTGTGGTGAGCAGCCATTGCCGCCCTATGGTGCCTGCCTTTTGGGCTCGGTGAATTTGGCGCGCCTAGTGGAGGCGCCGTTTGAGGATGCAGCGGCGATAGATGCGGATACGTTAAGCGAGTTGGTGAAAACGGCGATCCGCATGATGGACAATGTCGTGGACGCCTCGCGTTTCCCGTTAGAACAACAGGCGCAGGAGGCGCATGCCAAGCGGCGGATCGGGCTTGGTGTTACCGGATTGGCAGATGCGCTTCTGATGTGCGGTCTGCGCTATGGCTCGGACGCGGCTGTGGCGCAAACGGAAGACTGGCTACGACAGATTGCAGAGGCGGCGTATTTGGCCTCGGTGGAGCTTGCACGAGAGAAGGGCGCGTTTCCTCTGTTTGAGGCGGACGCGTTTTTGGCGAGCGGAACAATGCAGGCCATGAGCGAGGACGTCCGTAGCGCCGTTGCCGAGCACGGCATTCGCAATGCGCTTCTGACCTCTATCGCGCCAACTGGCACCATCAGTCTTTATGCCGGCAACGTGAGTTCTGGCATTGAACCGGTCTTTGCCTATTCCTACACGCGCAAGGTTTTGCAACCTGATGGCAGCCGGACCGAGGAAGAGGTTGTCGATTACGCTGTGCAGATGTGGCGCGAGAAGTTTGGGGAAAAAGAGCTGCCAGACTATTTTGCCAACGCTCAAACGCTGGAGCCGGAAGCGCATGTGAAGATGCAGGCGGCAGCGCAGAAATGGATTGATTCGAGCATTTCCAAGACGATCAATGTGCCCGCTGATATCTCTTTTGAGGCATTCAAAGACGTGTATATGCAGGCCTGGGACAGCGGCTGCAAAGGTTGCACGACCTACAGGCCGAATGATGTGACGGGTTCGGTGCTCAGCGTGAGCGAAAACTCGGACGCTGCACCTGGAGAGGCGCAGCCCGCAATCCTGCCCGCAGAGGGTGGGGAAGTGGTTTATATGTCAGAGCCACTCGACCGCCCTGAGGAACTTGAGGGTAATACCTACAAGCTAAAATGGCCTGACAGCAATCACGCGATCTATGTGACCGTCAATGATATTGTTCTTGGTGGCAAGAGGCGGCCCTTTGAGGTCTTTATCAACTCCAAGAATATGGAGCATTTCGCCTGGACTGTGGCGCTGACGCGGATGATTTCGGCAGTGTTCCGGCGTGGCGGCGACGTGTCTTTTGTTGTCGAAGAGTTGAAGGCCGTGTTCGATCCGCGCGGCGGGGCCTGGATGAACGGCAAATACGTGCCTTCTATTCTGGCCGCCATTGGCGGTGTGCTGGAAAATCACATGATCAGCATTGGGTTTCTCGAAGGGGAAGGGCTTGGCCTGAAATCAGACCCGCAGGCGCAAGTGGTGAACCTTGATGGACCGCGCGGAACGGCTTGCCCGTCATGTGGCAGTTTCGATATGCGCAAAGTTGAGGGTTGCATGACCTGTGGTAGCTGCGGGTACTCAAAATGTAGCTAGAGTACCCGCATCATTCTGCGAAATTTGCCTAGTGATGCTGATCGGCAAATGGCTTCGCGGGTCGCGGATAAATTGGCAAGTGCGGAATTAGGGCGTACTCTGGCTGCTCAATCACGTACATAAATGCCTTTGCGATATCGTCAGGTCGAAGCGCAGCAGGCTTCGGTGTGTCAAAAAACGGCGTGTCTGTCATACCGGGATGCAGACATGTTACGCGTCCGCCCGCATCGCCGAGTTCCGCGCCCAGATTATCCGCATACCCGCGAATGAACCATTTGGTAGCAGAATAAACAGAGCCCCAAACCGTCCCTTGTGAAGCCAGCGAACCCATTAGCACGAGGTGGCCGCCGGACTCTTTTAGGTGAGGTATTGCAAATTTTGCAGTGAATGTGACCGCGAGACAGTTCACCTCTATCATCTGTCGAAAACTATCCGGGTCACCGGCTTCGGTACCTCGCTGAGACGCGCCGAGACCCGCGTTGGCGAACACAACGTCCAAACGACCATAATGCGCGATTGCGTCATCGAACATGCGTTTTTGCTGTTCGGCATCAGTGACGTCACAGGTTAACGCAATGGCTTTGTCAGCGCCGAGTTCCAAAACCAGAGCTTCCAGCATTTCAATGCGGCGCGCAGCCAGGACAACTTTGTGACCGGCGGCAACAGCATAGCGCGCACATATTTCGCCAATACCGGAAGAGGCGCCTGTTATAAGTATTATTTTTTCCATAAAGTGACCTTTCTAGGCAGCTGTTCTGCTGGATAGCGTTTGCATTACGAGAGCAGCGGTTTGTTCCGCTGAGGCGGGGTTTTGGCCGGTAACTAGTAGGCCATCTCGGACCGCATGTGATTGGAAGTCGGGTGCTGAGCTTATGTTTGCGCCCAATTCACGCAGTCGGGTTTCCAGCAGGAAAGGAACGGCATCTTGTAATCCAACCGCATGTTCTTCGCTGTCGGTAAAACCAGCGATGGTTTTATTCGCAACGAATGGTGTTCCGTCGGCCTTCTTAGCTGATACCAATCCAGCTGGCCCGTGACAGACGGCAGAAATGATTTTGCCTGCACGGTCAAAGGCTTCAATTAAACTCTTTAACTCCGTGCTTTCCGGATAATCAAACATCGTTCCGTGTCCGCCGGGCAGAAAAACGGCGTCATATTTCTCAATGTTGCCTGACAGATCAGCGATTGGTTTAGAGTTCTTTACTAAGTCCTGAGTTTCTTGATCGGCAAGATAGCGTTCGACTGAAGCATCGTTTTCCCCTTCTGAAGAGATGCTGCGTTGATCAATCGGGATTGGGCCGCCTTTCATTGAGGCCAAGGTGACTTGTGCGCCAGCGTCAGCAAACGCGTAGTAAGGTGTTGTCAATTCTTCGAGCCAAACACCGGTTGGTTCGCCATTCGACATGCGGTCTGCGGATGTCGCTACGACGAGAATGTTTTGGTTGGACATGGTCGTCTCCGTTTTTGAGATGAGGCAGACATATCCCTCTACAAACATCATGAAATCAAATATATCTTTTGTTTAAACATAAAAATATTTATATGTAAGTCATGTCATTGCTGAATCTCCGATCTTTTACAGAGGTGTATCGGCGGCGGTCTATCAGTGCTGCTGCGAGAAACCTGGGACTTACTCAGCCGGCTGTATCCGGGCATATTGCTTCACTTGAGGTTCAGATCGGACGTGATCTATTCGTGAGGCAACCGCGTGGCGTATCACCCACACCGTTCGCAGATGATCTCGCAGCTCAGTTGGGAGATAGCTTGGATCGCGCGGAAGAGGCATTGGCCAAAGCACGAGCTCGATCGACGCACCTGTCTGGCGCTGTTCATATTGCTGGGCCAGCAGAATTGATGGCAGAGCGTGTGGCCCCTTCTTTGAAATCCCTGCAGGCGTCGGGCCTTGATATCCGCGTGCATCTGGGTGGAAAGGCGTCGCTATATGAGATGTTGATCGGTGGAAGTGTCGATCTTGCCTTCACGGCCTCGACACCTGAGCAGCAGCAGCTGTCTTCGGCGTTCGTTGGATCTGAGACACTGGTCGCTGTAGCAAATCCTGAAATCTCACGACGGATGAAAGCTTCTAGCGGGCAAGAGGCGGAATTGTTGTCGATCCCATTGTTGGCATACGACACTGATCTTCCACTCGTAAGGGATTGGCTCGCTTCAAACGCAATGGATGTTAAAAATTTCCACCCGTCCATTACTGCACCTGACCTGCGGTTGCTACGCGCACTTGTTGAAAAAGGTGCTGGGTGGTCGGTCATTCCGGATTACTTGTGTGCGGACGGCTTAGCTTCTGGCAATATGGTTCAGGTGGAAGCGCCTGTGGTGCAGCCTCAAAATCCATTTCACCTAGCTTGGGCGAAGTCCGCTTTGCGCCACCCGCGCGTTGCATACGCGCGTGGTGTTCTACTTGACAGCTGGACAACAACCATCGCTCCTGTGATGTAGACTGTCTGACTTAACTTTCAGGAAAAATCGCCTTGCCCGGAGTCCGTGCAGAACGTGACGCAAAGAAATTGATGATCACTCTGAAACCGTAGGGGACTTAGAGTTCAAGAAGTAGCTGAGTGCAGCGATCACGAGAGCTATAGCGCCGCCAAATGGCAGCAGGTCGCGTTCGCCGTCCCAAGCAACGACCTGTCCGAGGAAAAGAACACCGAGTACGACAATCACCACTTTAACAAGCTTGTTTTTGAGATCATCCAACGTGTGGATGGTGAGCCATTTGGGAAGCACTATGTTCTGATCGATAAAGAGTTCGTAGAGCCCGAGCGCGACGATGTAGAAAACTGTGCCCAGTAAGAATAAATCCACGATTTCAATAAATTCGATGGCGAGCTTCTTTGCCCCGCTGCGCGAGATTTCAGCATCTTCAATTGCTCCCACGATCACTTGCACGGATTCAAGCGCGCCGTAGATGAACAGGGTGATGGCAGCGAACAGAGCACCAAAAACGGCCAATATAACCAGATAACGGCTTGCGCCGAGCAATTTGGACATGGTCAAGTTCTCACTTTATAGGTCCAGCCGTGAAAGCATGTCTTGCGTGGCAACACGACCTGCCTCCATGTGCGTTTCACCTGTGAAGATACGCGCGATATCTTTTTTACTTAAGGTTCGAGATACATCGGGATCATTCATCAAAGCTTCAGCGAAGGGAATGCCACCTAGCGCCTTTTCAACAGCCTCTTCGACGAGGTCATGTGCGTGCTGACGGCCGACTGAAGCGGCCAAGGCCATCATCACGGCTTCAGCGTATATGAAGCCGTCTGAAAGCGCAGCGTTCGCCGCCATTCGGTCTTTGTGAATTTGCAAATCGCTGGCCAGTTCCGTGATGTTGGTAGCGGCATTTAAGCAATGCGAACAGGCCTCGGGGATCAAAGTCCATTCCGATTGCCAAGTGCCTGTGCCGCGCTCATGATCTTGCGCCATTGCTTCGAGCATCATAGGCACCGCGCCTCGTACGGCGCGCGCAGCCACCAGGATTTGTTGTGAAAGCACCGGGTTGCGCTTGTTAGGCATGGCAGTGCTGGTGCCGCGTCCCTTGAGGGTGGGTTCAGACACTTCGGCCACTTCGGTCTGCGCCATATAGGCGATGTCTGTAGCGATTTTGGCAAAACTGCCGCAGAGCACACCGAGCGCACTTATGAAATTGGCGATGCTGTCTCTATGCGTATGCCAGCAGTAGCGTGGATCGTTGATGTCAAGCGATTTTGCGAGACCAGCGCGTACTTCCGTGCCGTGAGGATGAAGAGCCGCTAAGGTACCGACCGCGCCGCCAAATTGCACTTGCAGAACATCAGCGCGCATGGATTGCAGGCGCTCTCGTTGGCGATGCAACGCCAGCGCCCATCCGGCGAGCTTATAGCCAAGTGTGACAGGCACTGCGTGCTGGAGCTGGCTGCGACCAGCGATCAGTGTTTCGCTATGTTCTTCCGCGAGCTTGGCAAACCCAGCGATGCCGACCTTCAGCAGCGCGTCGAGCTGATCCATGACCTCGCGCAGTGCCAGCACTAGGCCTGTGTCCATAATGTCTTGGGTGGTTGTGCCCCAATGGGCGTACTGACCGTGATCTTCTGGCACGATCTCCACAATTTGACGTGTGAGGCCGACAATGGGAAAGCCCACGGTTTCCATATCTGCGTTCAGCCGATCGAAGTCGAGTTTGTCGACGGTCAGGTTCGATGCGATCGCCTCAGCGGCAGCTTTTGGGATAACTCCTAAGCCCGCCTGCACTCTCGCCAGCGCGATTTCTACCTCGAGATACCGCGCGTAAGTCGCGCGTTCGCTGAAGATCGGATGTAACACGAGGGGTCTCATGCGTCTTCCTTTAGCATTTGATCCGTATCATAGCAGGATCATAGAGCGGTTGCAGATGAGCATCACAAGGCTTCCGTACGCCTGCAACTTCAAGTTCGTAGTTGCCCGAGAGCACGTAATCCCGGTCGACGCCGTTCGAATTTCGTACGTAACCCATGCCGATAGACTTTCCGATGCTGTGTCCAAACCCGGCGGACGAAAGATATCCGACCCGTTCTCCATTGCGATAAACGGTTTCGCGACCAAGCAGGATGACTTCTTCAGGCGCGGTGAAGGTAGTCATCATTTTGGTGAGCGGTTGCTTTTTCTGCTCAATCAGTGCGCCGCGTCCGCGAAAATCCGTTCCTTTGTCGAGTTTAACCGCAAAACCAAGCCCGGCTTCATAGGGGGTATGATCCGGACCGATATCAGAACCCCAGGCACGATATCCTTTTTCCAGACGCAACGTTTCAATCGCACGGTAACCAGCGTCTCGCAGCCCAAACTCGGCACCCGCCTCGTGCAAAGCCTCGTAGACCGAGACGGCATATTGGACCGGAAGGTGCAGCTCCCACCCAAGCTCACCAACATAGGTGATCCGCATAGCGTGCACTGGAGCGCCGGCAATGCTGATCATGCGCATGTGGCCAAAAGCCAGAACACCGTTAGAAACATCGTCGTTTGTGACGTTCTGCAAGATGTCTCGCGCTTTGGGCCCAAAAAGCGACAGCACAGCGTAAGAAGATGTAACGTCGACCAACTCTGCGTTCATCTCTGCCGGAATGTTGCGCGCAACATGGTCAAAATCATGCGTGGCAAAGCCCGTGCCGGTGATGATGTAGAAGGCATCATCAGCGATACGAACGCAGGTCAGATCGCATTCAATACCGCCTTGATCGTTGAGCATTTGCGTATAAACGATCCGTCCAATCGGTACGGCCATGTTATTCGCCGCGATCCAATTAAGTGCAGCTTCCGCATCCGGGCCTTGCAGTATGAATTTAGCAAAGGACGTCTGGTCGAAAATAACGGCGGCCTCGCGCGCAGCTTTATGTTCACGCCCGACTGCTGCGTGCCAGTTGGGCCGCTCATAGGTGTAGATATCGCGCGCGTCCTCCCCATGCGCGGCGAACCAGTTTGGTCGCTCCCACCCGAGCTTTTCGCCAAAGACGGCGCCCTTGGCTTTCAGATGTTCATAGAGCGGTGAGCTGCGGAAGGGGCGACCGCTGTCGTGCTCTTCGGATGGCCACGCCATTGTGTAGTGTTTTCCATACGCCTCATAGGTGCGTGTACGAATCCAATCCGTGTCAAAATGCGGACGACCAAAACGTCGAATATCGACAGACCACAAATCATAAGGTGGCTGACCTTCTGCGACCCATTCCGCAAGAGCCATTCCTGCGCCCCCGCCAGAAGCAATGCCATACGCATTGAACCCAGCTCCGACGTAGAAATTCTTTAACTCCGGCGCTTCACCAAGAATGAAGTTTCCATCTGTGGTAAAGCTTTCTGGGCCATTGATCATCTGCTTGATACCTGCGCTTTCAAGCGAAGGTACGCGACCAAGGGCAAGTTCCATGATCGGTTCAAAGTGATCGGTGTCATTGTCGAGTAGGGAGTAGTGGAACCCTTCAGGAATGCCATTTTTGGCCCACATTTTTGGGTTCTGCTCATAGCCGCCCATAACCAGTCCGCCAACTTCCTCCTTGTAATAGGTCAGCCTATCAGGGTCGCGAAGGGTGGGCAGCTTGGATGGTACATCGAAAGGCTCAGTGACGATATATTGATGTTGGACGGACACCAGTGGGACGTTCACGCCCACGTGGGCGGCAAAGTCCCGGGTCCACTGACCACAACAGGCCACCACCGCTTCGCATGCGATGACGCCTTGCGCTGTCTCCACTCCTTGGATGATGCCATTTTCGATTCTCACGCCGGTGACTTTGGTATCTTCGAAAATCTGCGCTCCCGCCATCCGTGCGCCCTTAGCGAGGGCTTGAGTAATATCGGATGGGTTGGCTTGTCCGTCGGTCGGCAAAAACGCGGCACCTACCACGTCGGAGATATCCATCAATGGCCATAGCTCCAGAGCTTCAGACGGTGTCAAAAGCTGCATATCAAGGCCAAAGGAATGGGCGGTTGTGGCTTGACGTTTCACCTCTGTCCAACGTTCGTCGTTACAGGCCAGGCGCAGACCACCATTGCGTTTCCAACCGGTTCCAAGACCAGTTTCTTCCTCCAACGCATCATATAGCTCGACCGAGTAGCCCAAAAGCTGCGTGACATTGGCGTTGGAGCGAAGCTGGCCAACTAGTCCTGCGGCATGGAAAGTGGTGCCAGAAGTAAGCTTCTTACGTTCCAAAAGAACCACTTCTAAGCCTAGCTTGGCCAGGTGGTAAGCCGTGGAGCAACCGATAATCCCTCCGCCCACAACAACGGTCCTCGCTGTGCTGGGCAGAGTCGCCATATTAATCCACTTCGCTTAGATATTGCGCATAAGCCGCGCGGTAACTTTCAAGATTCTCTCGCGTGTAATCGGAGTAATCAAAATCAAGCTTTGATGTGATTTCAGAGACCATGCTCCACATGGTTTCACGTAGCAGAGAGGCGCATTTCATCGCCCCGTAACTGCGCCAAAGGTCTGTCGAGGGTGGAGTGCCAAAATACCGAGTAAGGGCGGCCTCCTCCGCAGCGCGATCAAGACCTGCATTGGTCGCCAGCCCACCGAGATCGAACAGAGGTGAGTTTAATCCGCCGTATTCCCAATCGATGAGCCAATATCGATCTTCGCCGCGCAAGATGTTGGCAGGAAGCAGATCGTTATGCCCCAAAACAAGGCTAACTGGACCGACATGTGCCTCCAATACGGAGGCTTGAGAAAGAAGCTCTTCTAATTTTTCCAAGTGGGTCGAACCATTTTCCTCCAGGTATCGCGCATAGGTGCGAAGAATGTGGAAGACCCAGAAACTCAAGACTGGTCCGGTTATCTGTGCCGTTCCGTCCACATGAAGTTTCTTGACCATATCGACCACGGACATCAATGTGCCTTCGTTATGCAGATCTTCTGCCATGAGCGGAGACGCGTCGACAAAACGCAAAACTAACACGCCAAGCTCACTGTGAATAACCTCCGGCGCGAGCCCAATTTCGTGGGCAGTTTTGCTGAGGTTCAGCTCATTCCAACGCATCACCATATGCTCCGGAATGTCAGTGCCGAGACGCACGACGAAAGCCTGACCTTGATCCAGCAGCTTAATGTTAAAATTTGTGATCCCGCCTTCGAGAGGTGCAGCATCGCTCGGATTGGACCAGCATGATAAAGCCAAAGCTTTTGCTACTGGATCTGTATGACTGTCCTGGTTCGACAATTGGGTATTATGCGTAGTTAAGAAGTTTGTTGTGCTTTGACGTTACTGCTTTGTTAGCCCACGGTCCATTTCAAAACCAAGCATAGCAGCAGCTGCGCTTTTGCTGCGGCAGCAAACAATTCTCGAGCGATCTGGAATTTATACTTTCGATCCAAGTCTTAGTTAAAAAAATGTAATTTAATGAGCAAATTTGTGAAAGCGGCGGCCTGTTGTTAAGCGCAGTTAAAACTGCTATCTTGTTGAAGTTAATTGTATGTCCCAGCCTCTATACAAAAAGACTGCACATTAAAGCAGCAGCGCAACTTCCGGCAAGGCCACGTTCTGATCACAATGTCTAGAGCCGCTTTCATTTGCTCTGACGCTGCCTTATTTCTGCGATGCAGAGAAGCTACTCTTGGCCCGGAAGCCATGAAACGAAAGGCGAAAGACGTATGAAGACAGTGGTCGTGACAGGTTCAACAAGTGGAATAGGCCTTGGTATTGCGAAAGCTTTTGCTGCCAAAGGCTGCAACGTTATGCTCAACGGATTTGGTCCGGCTGAGGAAATCGAGCAGGCAAAAAAAGAGCTAGAAGGCAGTGGCGTGGGGAATGTTGATTACCACGGTGCGGATATGACGAAACCGGATGAGATTGCTGATCTGATTGCTCACACTGAAAAGACTTTTGGCGCGGTTGATATCCTTGTGAACAACGCGGGTATCCAGTTCGTGGCGCCGGTGGAAGAATTTCCGCCGGAGAAATGGGATGCGATCATCGCCATCAACATGTCGAGCGCGTTTCATACAATTCGCCACGCGCTGCCTGGTATGAAAGATCGCAAATGGGGCCGGATTATCAATGTGGCTTCAGCACATGGTCTTGTCGCTTCGCCTTACAAATCCGCATACGTGACGGCGAAGCATGGTATGATCGGACTAACCAAGACAATAGCGTTGGAAGCAGCAGAGTTTGGTATAACAGTTAATGCAGTTTGCCCCGGATATGTTTTGACGCCGATGGTGGAACAGCAAATCCCCGACACGGCCGAGGCACGTGGTATTACCGAAGAAGAAGTAAAGCGCGATGTTCTTCTGTACGCACAGGCCACCAAGGAATTTGTCACGGTAGAGCAGCTTGCTGCATTGTGCGTTTTTCTAGCTTCAGACGAGGCTGAACAGATGACAGGAACGGCGCTACCGGTGGATGGCGGCTGGACCGCGCATTAATGAGAGAAAGGAGTTCTTATGAAGGGCATGGGTCGCCAAAAATGGCATAAGAAGACCATAAATCTTGCGCTTCAGGGCGGCGGTTCGCACGGCGCATTCACCTGGGGTGTTTTGGACCGTATGTTCGAGGAGGATGCGCTCTGGATCGAGGCCATAAGTGGTACCAGCGCCGGGGCGATGAATGCGGTTGTCGCGGCGCAGGGCATGTATGACGCTGGTGCAAAAGGTGCACGTGAAGCCCTTGAGGGATTTTGGCGCGCAGTCTCAGAAGCGGGGCAAACCAGCCCGATGAAGCGCACCCCATTTGATGTGATGACAGGCAATTGGTCTTTGGACGCAAACCCTGGCTATCTTTGGATGGATATGCTCTCTCGTCTGGCTTCGCCATATGACTTAAATCCATTTAATTACAATCCATTGCGCGGCATAGTTGATCAGTTTGTTGATTTCGAAAAGATCGCGGCTGAGGATGACATGGGCATCTTTATTTCGGCAACTAACGTCGAAACCGGGCGCGCCCGCGTGTTTCATCGTCACGAGCTGAGCCTAGACGTCGTAATGGCGTCGGCTTGTTTGCCGTTCTTGTTTCAAGCGGTGGAAGTTGATGGTGTACCTTATTGGGACGGCGGATACATGGGCAATCCGGTGCTATTCCCGATCATCGATCACTCGCCGTGTAATGACATTCTAATCGTGCAAATCAATCCGCTCAAACGCCCTGGTACGCCACGCAGTGCGCGCGACATTCAAAATCGCGTGAATGAGATTACGTTTAACGCCTCTCTCTTGCGTGATTTGCGTGCAATCCGTTTGGTTGACCGGCTGCTTGATGAAGGCGCGCTTTCGGAATCAAAATACAAACGAATGCGCCTGCACATGATCGATGATGGCTGTGAAAAAATGCTCGATATGGGCGCTTCCTCAAAGCTCAATTCAGAATGGGCTTTTCTGGTGCATCTGCGCGACATAGGCCGTCAGGCAGCGGATGGTTGGCTCAAAAAACACTTCGACGACATTGGACAAAATGAAACGCTCGATCTGGACGAGTTGTTCGGAGATTTCGGCGCGGCAAGGGACGAGAACGTGCTCAACGTAAACTTCAAAACAGGAGAGTCTTTGCCATGAAGTCTGTTTTTTCAGCGTTTGTTTTTGCAGTTTCTTTCACCGCGACCGAAGGTATCGCATTCGATCTCTCGGAAGTGGAAACGAAGACAATTCGCGGATACGAGGGCCCGAGTAAGCCGAAAAACATCTCAAACAAGGTTTTGGGCAACGCGCCTTTGTCTGCGGAAGGGATTGCTAGTCTCGAAGGTCGCAACCTGCGCACTCGGTTTTGGAAAATTGGCGCCGGCGCAATTGTGCCGCTGCACGACCACGCAAATCGGCCAGCTGTATTCACGGTTTTGAATGGTCAGGTTTTTGAGTACAGCTCAAAATCTGAAAAAAGATTTGAATACGAAGCGGGTGGTTTGGCGCTTGAAGAGGGTAAGGGCGCCCACTGGTGGCTTAATGAAAGCGATGAAGATGTGTTCCTAATTGCCTATGACGTCTTTCAGCCTGGCAAGAGCAAAGTGGAATTGGGCGCTGTTCCCGCATCCAAGAACCTTGAATTACCTGAAAACAAAGACGTCGATCATGTCTTTTTAGGTGCGGTCAACTTCGGTCGTCATTTCGACGATGAAACCGGTGATGGTTGGGTTCTTTCAACCTACCGCACGACGATTGAACCTGGTGGCAGCTTTGCAGATTTCACCGCTGCAGGTGAGCCGCTTCAGGTCTTCGTTTGGCAAGGCAGTGTAGAGCAAATCACTGCGGAAGGTGCCTTAACGCTTGCCAAAGATGAAGGCGCGAGCCTGTCCGAAGGCCAGACCGGTTGGTGGAAAAACAAGTCCGACACGCCCGCCGAGCTCTATTTTGGCGTGGTTGAGCGTGAAGAAGAAATTGAGGGCCTGCAACCCAAGGGCAAACGGGCGCACCAACACTAAACATGGCCATATCCACACAAATGACTGGGCTCGCCGACGAGCTGGCCCAGCATACTGAAGAAAAACAAAGCGAGGTCATAAAGCGTTCAGCAATGATCGCGTTGATCGCATTTTTGACGCTGATCGATCTCTTTGGTTCGCAGGCTCTCTTGCCGACACTTGTTGAAACATACGGTGTCAGTCCAGCGCAGATGGGGTTCGCTGTCAATGCGTCGACGATTGGAATGGCTTTGGCGAGCCTCGTGGTCGCTATCTTTGCACGTTCTATTGATCGTAAGCGCGGTATTTGGATGTGTCTTGCGATGTTGTCGGTGCCGACTTTCCTGCTCGGCTTGACGGAAGATCTGACCACATTCACTTTGCTGCGTATCCTGCAAGGCGTGTTTATGTCGGCTGCGTTTACGCTGACACTGACGTATCTTTCAGAAGTGTGTTCGTTGACTGCCATTGGCGGCGCAATGGCGGCGTATATCACGGGTAATGTTGCTTCAAACCTGTTTGGCCGCCTTCTTGCCTCTGGCCTTGCCGACAATATTGGTCTGGCGGAAAGCTTTTATGCTTTTGCGCTGCTCAATCTTTCTGGTGCCGTAGCCGCCTACCTTTATTTTGGAGCGCGTTCTGATATGCCAGATGTCGACGGTCAGGGTTCGGTTGTTGCCGCATGGATTGATCATGCAAAAAACAGACGTCTTACTTCGATCGTATTGATCGGATTTATCCTTTTGTTTTCGTTTGTTGCCACCTTTACTTACGCTAACTTTGTGCTGGCATCACCGTTGTTTGGGATGTCGCAAGCTACTATTGGCTTGGTCTATTTTGTATTTATTCCATCCATGTTGACCACGCCCGTCGCGGCACGTGCTGTGGTGCGTTACGGCTCGCGCACAGCGTTTAGGGTCGGGATCGTGGTGGCACTTCTTGGTTTGTCGCTACTGCTCTCTGAGCGATTGGCGTTTTTCCTAGGGGGTCTTACTTTGGTCGGGGCGGGCTTGTTTTTTGCGCAGTCTGTCGCAACCGCCTATGTCGGCAGAAGTGTTTCCCACGATCAGGCGGCTGCCAATGGGCTTTACCTTGCAAGCTATTACCTTGGTGGTATCTTTGGTGCTTGGGCGATTGGATCAGTGTTTGAAATGTCAGGGTGGACGGCATCGGTCTACGTTTTGCTGGCGCTCACAGCTGCTGCAGGCATTTTAAGCCGCACTATGGTGCCGATCGTTAGAGAAACCACGTAGTTTGTGCCGTTTCGCTACGTTGAATAGACGCAGTCTTTGGTTTCAATTGATAGATCCTATTTAAATAAATGGTATCGAAAGCCAATTTTGATCCTAATGGTCTTGCGCGCAATATGGGCCCTGTGTTCCATTATGCACGAACGGCGATCAGCGCGCCGTACCCGCCAGCCAACTCCACTCACCAAAGGTGGAACAGCAATTCGCGAAAGGACAAGACTTGAGCGCTGCGCAAAGCCTTGTTTTCATTGCTCAAGCTTGGGGCCTAATCGGCTTGGCAGTGGCAGCTGTCTTTTTAATCATTGGAATCAGCCAGATCGATGAAGATGCGCGAGGCGCGATTGCGTTTCGTCCTCTGCTGGTCCCGGGTATTATGGTGATCTGGCCTTTGGTCCTTTGGCGTTGGTGGCTTCTGGCAACGGGTCGCGATGTCTGGAAGCTGCGACACAAGCCACCTAGGAAAAGCCATTGGGTTGTTGCAGTGGCAATGGCCGTATTGATTGTTCTGACGCTCTTAACCTCATTCAGTATTCGCCAAACCTGGCCCGCTGATATAGCGCCACAGTTGTTGCAGGCTCCGGAGGCCGCCGGGTAATGAGCGTCAAATATATCCCGGTCCAATGGAATAAATTCAAGTATATCTATGATCTGACAATACTGGCCTTGATCATGGGATTTCTATGGGTTTTCGTGCACATAACGCCTGGAGTTCTACCACATCAGCCAGCGATAAATCCGCAGATTCACAATATGCGCGCGTTCGGTGCATGCGCCTATTTTCTGATGACACTCATCTTGTTGATCGGGCCTTTGGCGCGGATCAATCACGTTTTTCTGCCGTTGCTTTACAACCGGCGACACTTAGGCGTTTTGACCTTCTTCGTGGCTTTCTCGCATGCCAGTTTTGTGATGGGGTGGTATTTCAGCTTTTCCCCGGCGGATCAGTATGAGGCTCTTTTGGGCACTAACACCAGCTATGCACAGTTGTTGGGATTTCCATTTGAATCGTTTGGGATTTTTGCGCTTTTCTGCTTACTCGTGCTCGCAGTGACCAGCCATGACTTTTGGCTGAAGTTTCTTACTCCAAGGATTTGGAAATCGCTGCACTACCTGATTTACCCAGCGTATGTGGCGGTCGTCGCCCATATCGGTCTTGGTGTGTTGCAGGATCAAAAAGACCTGACCTTTGGCTTTATCGCGGGTGCAGGTGCTATTTGCGTAGCCATCACACATCTTGTTGCGGCGCGTTACGAGCGCAAAGAAGGCGATCCAGGATCTCAGGCTCTGGCACGCGACAATTGGGAAGTAATCTGTCGCGTTGACGACATAAGAGAGGGTTATGCTAAAGTGGCGTGCCTGCAAAACGGGGAACGCGTGGCGGTATTTCTGCATGAGGGTAGCCTTTCTGCCATCTCTAACGCCTGCGCGCATCAGAACGGTCCGCTCGGGGAGGGCAAGATCATCGATTGCCTGGTCACCTGTCCGTGGCATGGTTTTCAATACGACGTCCGTACCGGGCGTTCGCCGGCGCCTTTCACAGAAAAAGTCCCGACTTACAGACTCCGCGTGCAGAGTGGGAATGTCGAAGTGGACCCGGAGGCTAATCCGCCCGGAACGCCGGTAGAGCCTGTACCCATCGAGCAATCGCTGGAGGGCGTCCGCACATGAGCGAAAAGGAACAACCGTTCTTTGTGGGCTACCTGCCCATTCCGGACGCACTGCGACCAGCTCTGTTGATTTTGAGCATTGCTGCCATCGCTTGTTTTGCCATGATTGCCTATTCGGTAGGCAGCACGCAGGACGATCCAGGTGATGGACGCGCCTTTGGGCGTCAAACCCTTACGGGCGTTATTGAAACGCAACCTTACCCGATCCTGCACGTCATCGACGGCACTGAGCGGATCATGACCGGCGACACTGTGATGTTGTCGGGAACAGGTAAATTCGGAGTAGAACCGCAAGCGGGCAGGGTGGCTGGCGGGCTGGTGAAGGTTACCGGCGTGATTTTGCAGCGTGGCAGCATTCGGATGCTGCAGGTTCCTAACCCAAATCGCAACCTGGCAGAAGTCGAAGGCGATGTCGTTTTGCCGGAGGTCAAGGATTTGGGTCGCTGGCGACTTGCCGGAGAGGTTTGCGATGGTAAATGCGTCGCGGGTGCCATGCGGCCGGGCAGGGGGATCGCCCATAAAGCCTGTGCAGAGCTTTGCATTCTTGGGGGTGTCCCACCTGTTTTTGTCACGACGCAACCTGTCGAAGGACACGAATTCATGATGATTGGCTCAGAAGATGGGGGCAAGATCAGTGATGCGGTGTTGGACAAGACGGGCGTTTATATTTATGTAGAAGGGCAAGTGGAATTGCGTGGCGATATTGCCGTGTTTCTTATTGACGAGGAGACCATCGAGGTTCTGCCGTGAGACGCGTGCTGCAAATATCGATCGTTTTGATTGTAGCGACCGTACTTTTGTACATCTCGCGTTTTTGGCCTTTTGAGCTTTGGGGCCGCAGGAGTTTTTTAGGCGAACTTGGTCTGCGTCCTGGCGGTGGCATGTTGCGTCGATGGTTGCGTGGCACGCAATTTGTGCAGTTTGAGCTGATCATTTGGGTGACCGGCAGTTTTCTAGCCCTTAGTATCACCGATCGCATCGTGCATTGGCTGCAACCAAAAGAACAAAAAGAACACTAAAGGCCTCGACCTAGTCTTTGAAACGTACGCCTTTGCTTTGCGCTCGAAGTCTCGGATCCTTTGAGATCACGAGCACATCTTTGCCAGCTAAAACCTCTCGACAGCGTGCCAACGCCTCTCGTTGTAGCCGTAGCATCGCTTCACTGCTGAAAAACGTCAGATGCGGATGAAGGAGAACGTTTTTCATCTTATAGAGCGGACTCAGTTTGTGACCTGCATGCGATAACGGCTCTTTAGAAAATACATCTAAACCCGCGCCAGCAATCCAGCCTTCTCGCAGTGCCTGCAAAAGCGCATCCTCGTCTATTAGAGCACCGCGAGAAGTATTGATCAGAAAAGCCGTAGGTTTCATACGCTTGAATTGGTCCGTGCTGATCAACGCGCGCGTTTCTGGCGTGAGAACTGAATGCAAAGACACAAAATCAGCTTGCTCAAGCACCTGATCCAATTCGTCACATCTTACGATATTTGCCGCCTGTAATGCTGCGTCCTGGACATGCGGATCATACCCCAAAACGCGCATCCCAAATCCGGCACCAGCCATATGCGCCATGCATTGTCCGATCCGCCCGCACCCCACGAGGCCGAGAACTTTACCTTCAAGGTCAACGCTTTGCCATTGAGTCTCTGGCCAAATCCAACCTTGCGCTTGCATTGCATCGCTGATCGCGGGGAGCCGTTTCGCCAATGCAATCAACATGGCGAACGCGCCTTCGGCAACCGTGCGTTCTCCATAGTCCGGTACATTCACGACAGGAATGCCACGCGCCATTGCCGCGTCGATATCAATTGCATCTATGCCAACGCCGTATTTCACGATGCCTTTCAATCGCGCCGCGCCGTTGATCACTTTTGCGCCGATAGGTGTGTAACACATCAAAATCAGATCGGCATCTTGCGCCTCTTGGGCGAGCGCGTCTTCTGAGGTTCCATCAGGCAAAAGGACTAAATCAGCTCCATCTGCCAGCAATGCTTCATCCAACACCGGGCATTGCTGTTCGCAGTCGGTGCGGATGATCTTCCATGTTTTGGCCATCACGTGGCATTGTCGCGTATCGCGTCCTCGACGATGCTAAGCGCGCGATCTAGATCGTCGCGCGCTATGGTCAGGGGAGGCGACAGAGTTATGACGTTGCCCGCGCTTACCTTGAAACTCAACCCGTTTGCCAGCGCCTGGTAATAGATTTTTTCGGCTCGGGCGTGATCGGCCGCACGCGTGCTTTCGGCGCCGCCAATCTCAACGCCAAACATCAATCCGCGTCCTCGAACATCCTGGACCGCGGGCAAGCCACCGACGCTGTCACGCAAACGGTCCAGGGCATAGTGACCGAGTTCCGCAGACCGTTCAACCAAGCTTTCTTCGGCGATGATGTCGAGTGTTGTAAGAGCGGCGCGGGCGGTGACTGGGTTTTTCTCGTGCGTGTAGTGACCGATAGCATAATCGCCGGCCACATCCAGATCGCGTCGCGCTACCACGGCAGCGATTGGCAGGATACCACCGCCCAAGGCTTTGCCCAAAGTGACGATGTCCGGCACAACCTCATCATGTTCAAAGGCAAACATTGCGCCGGTTTTGCCCAAACCGGTTGGAATTTCATCCAGAATGAGCAGCACACCATGTCGGTCACAGGCTGCACGCACCTCTTTCCAAAAGCCCGGCGGCGGCACAATCGGCACGGCGCGCATTGGCTCGGCAACGAACGCGCTGTAATCCCCGTCGCGGCCCAAAACGAAATCAATCATGTTAGCGCAGGCCGCGGCGCTATCTTCAAGTGTATTATGCCCATACGGACAATTCGTCGGGTGATAGAGGGCGACGTGTTCAGTGCCGGGCAAGAGGGGCCCCGCGATATCGCTGCGAAATGTGGCCTCGCCGCTTACACTGGCCGCGCCGAAGCCGGCACCATGGTAGGAATCCCAAAAACTGAGTGTTTTAAAGCGGCCTGTCGCAGCGCGGGCAATTTTTAAAGCTACCTCATTGGCATCCGAGCCACCGGTGGTGAAAAGCACTTTGGATAGACCGTCGGGTGCAAGTTCGCCCAAGCGTTCTGCCAGTTCTACGGCGACGTCATTGGCAAAGCGACGTGGGGAGAAAGGCAGATCGTCGAGTTGGCTTTTGATCGCATCTACAAGGCGTGGATGGCCGTACCCGATGTGATGCACGGAATTGCCGTGAAAATCCATGTAACGCCGGCCAGACGTATCCTCGATCCAGATACCCTCGGCTTTTGCTATGGTTGAAACGCAAGGGCTGGACAAGGATTGGTGCAAAAACGCATCTGAATCACGTTGCAGCAGCTGGCGCGCAGTCGCATCGGTTTCCTGCGCCGCCCAATCCTGACGCGCAGCAGATGTATTGGCCTCTCCTTCGGTGTGTAGCTTCACACTAGGTCCTCCAGATCAATGGCCTGTACGACGAGCCGGTCCGGCGCCGTTAGAATGACGCTATATTGCGGCCTTTCATTTACTGCGACGCAATCATCCCAATCCCACGCCTCAAAGGGTGCGCGTGCCTGAAAGCAGAGCGACCGCGCCGTTGTGAAAGGCATGCCACCTATGTTGCCCGTCACTGGTCTATGCACATGGCCGCAAAACAAATGCTCCACCTGCGGCGCATTCCGTAAAACGTCGATTAATGGCTTGTAGTCCACCAACGGAATTTCATCGAGCGGACCAAGCCCCAATGCGCCAGGAGGGTGATGCATGAACACCAGAACTTGCTGTTCCTGTGCAGCTTCCAATGTATCCGATAGCCAAGCCAAGCGCTTCTGATCCAATTCGCCATGGTGCGCGTCTGGTACGCATGTGTCCAGACAAAGCAGCGTCACATCGCCGAAGTCCTTCCGATATTGCGCAAATCCCCGCAGCGCCTCACCGGGCAACGCAAACCGGGCAAGAAAGTTCTTGCGATTATCGTGATTGCCGATCAGAGGCAGTACAGGGATAGATAAATTGTCGAGTAACCCCGCCAGCGTCTCATATTCCTCAGGCGTGCCGAGATCGGTCAAATCGCCGCTGATCACGCAACAGGCGGCGTCCGAATGTAATCTGTTTATCTCGGCGATAACCTGTTTCAGACGTGCATTGGGGCGTGCGCCGTAAGCTTCTCCGCTGACCGTGACATGCAGGTCAGTAAGCCAGATAAGCTTTTGATCGAATTGCATGTTCTAGGGCCAGGGCAGAGAATAGGTTTTCACATTGGTGAAGAACTTCATTGCTTCAATCACGCCTTCCTTCACGCCATTTCCGCTGTCCTTGATGCCGCCAAAGGGAGACATTTCAATGCGATATCCTGGCTGTTCCCAGATGTTGCAAGTGCCCACGTTGAGCCCATTGATGTAAGCGATGGCGCGATTCAGGTCATTGGTGCAAACACCGGAGCTGAGCCCGAACTGAGTGCCGTTTGAGATGCGCATGACCTCTGCATCGTCATCGGGAACGCGGACGATTGGCACGATGGGGCCAAAAGTTTCCTCAACCACCAGCTCACTGTCATGCGGCACGTGATCAACCACGATTGGAGGCAAAAGCGCGCCGTTAAGTCCCGGATGATAAAGGATTTTCGCTCCGGTCTCTTCCGCCATGTAAACGCGCTTTTCGAAAAGCTCTGCTGCCTGTGCATGGATCACACAGCCCAGTTCCGTTTCCGGGTCCTGCGGGTCGCCGAACTTGATCGCTTTGGCTTTCTCTACGACCAGCGGTACGAACGCGTCTGCCACGCTTTCCTGCACCAGAATGCGCTTGATCGCAGTGCAGCGTTGGCCAGAATTGCCGGTTGCGCCTGCAACTGCGATGGTCGCGGCCTTTTCCAGATCGGCATCGCGCAGATCATTGCAGACGATGAGAGGGTCATTCCCGCCGAGCTCCAGCGCAGAGCGTTTGTAACCCGCCTTCTCGGCAATCAGCATACCCACCGGGACGCCACCCGTGAAGGTGATGATATCGATATTGTCATTGGTGATCATCTCATCGCCAATATCGCCGGGCCAGCCGGTCACGACCTGAAACATCTCTGGCGGTAGGCCCGCGTCGTAAAGAATATCGGCCAATGTCAGACAGGTTAGCGGCGTCAACTCCGTTGGCTTGCAGACCATGCAATTGTTGGTCGCAATCGATGGCGCGATCTTGTGGCTGACCATGTTGAGAGGGTGGTTGAACGGTGTGATTGCGCTGATAGCACCTACGGGCTCTCGCATAGTGAAGATTTTGCGCGCCTTGCCGTTATGGGTGAGATCGCAGCTGAAAATCTCGCCATCATCCTTCATCGCTTCGGCGGCTGCGAATTGATAGACGTCCTGCGCGCGTTTGGTCTCATAGATCGCATGCTGATGACAAATACCCAGTTCCAGCGTCAGCCATTTGGCCAGATACTCTCTCCGCTCACCGATCAGTTCGCCTGCGCGTTGCAGAATCTGACTACGCTCATAACGACTCAGTTTCGGTACGTAATTCTTGGCAATCTCGAAGGCTTTGCGCGCGTGTTCGGCCTTGCCTGCTGGCACATAGCCTACAACCTCATCTGTATAGGGGTAGTGTACCGGGACGGTGTCATCGGCGAAGACGATTTCACCCCCGATGCGCATGCCCTCGTTGCGGATGTCAGCGCTGGTGATCTTGTTCATGCGGGCATCTCCTCTAGCGCGGCAGCGGCAGTGGCATAGAAAAACGCGTCGAAGTTGCGAAGTTCAGGTGCATGCGGCAAATCGATTTTCCGATTGACGATGAAGGGCACTTCCTGCTCCGTCAATCCTCCATGAGAGCGCAGTGGTTCTTTCAATCCGGACAGGTCATGGCGTTCTATACTGGTGCCAATGGTCATATTTTCAGTTGAGACCATAACGATATCGCCAATCCGGTCTGGTGGCAGATCATACTTACTGACAGCCTCTTTCTTGGTGATCACTTCCATCAGTTCAGGCAGTGCGCGAAGACGTGTGACGATTTCATTCACATCCGTGCCATCCGGCAGATAGGCGGTCGCAAATGATCCAAGCGCGCCGTGGTGAACAACGTAAGGGTCGGTGATTGGTAGGATTACGCGGGCAGCAGCGTCGCCCAGCCAATCATCCAGCACATCCTGAATAAAGATCGCTGCGGGATCACCATTTGCATCATGCTTGGGTTTCATGCCGTGATCGGCCGTCACGACAATAGCAGCGCCCATCGCGTCAAGCTCTGTCAGGTATCGATCAAACATTGCATAGAAATTCTTGGCGCCTTGCTCATGCGGGGCGAATTTGTGCTGAACGTAATCCGTCGTGGAAAGATACATCACGTCCGGCTTCCATTCCCGCAAGAGCTTCACGCCGGCTGCAAAGACAAACTCGGAAAGTTCGGCAGAGTAGACATCAGGTACGGGCATGCCGAGCCATTCACTTGCATTTTCGATACCGTGTTCCGCCTTGGTCGTCTCGCCCGAGCGCTCAGAAGAAAATGCAATTGCTCGATCCTCGTCGAACTTGAGACCAGAACCTAGAAGTGCCCGCAGCTTGTCTTTGGCAGTCACCATCGCGATCCGCGCGCCTGCCTCGTAGAATTTGGAAAAGATCGTCGGTGCGCGCAGAAAACGGACATCGTTCATCATGACCTCTTCGCCGGTGTCTGGATCGTACAGGAAGTTGCCGCAGATTCCATGCACCGAAGGGGGGCGGCCCGTGGCAATGGAGAGGTTATTGGGGTTGGTGAAGGAGGGGATAACCGAATGCGCGATGCGGTCTGTGCCCTGGTCGCGGATGCGTTTGAGCGTGGGCATCAGACCTTCGGCGATGGCTACATCCAGATACTCCGGCTCGCACCCGTCGAGGCAAATCGCAATGGCGCAGGTTTTTGGCACGGCATAAGTGCGGTCGTTGGCGGTAACTGGGTTGGTCACGGACATTTTGGTTTCCTGTCAAAGCTTTGCCGCATCAGGCGGCGAGTTTCTTTCGTTCTTCCAGCGCTGCGATCGGAGGCGAAGCGGATTTTACGCCCAGATCTGCGAGAGCTTCACCTGCGGCCTCGACCACTTTGCGCATCACATGTTCATCCATCCGGCCAATACAGCCAATACGGAACGAGTCCACTACCGTGAGCTTACCGGGATAGATGATAAAGCCACGCTGTTTCATTGCCTCATAAAAGCCGTCGAAATGAAAGGCGGGGTCTTCGGGGCAGAAGAATGTTGTGATTATTGGAGAAAGCCATCGATCGGCTAGGAGTGTTTCAAACCCAAGAGTGCGCATGCCCTCGACCATCACATCGCGGTTCCGCATGTAGCGCGCTCCTCTGGCGGCGACGCCACCTTCGGATTCATGCATCTCAAGTGCCTCTATAAAAGCGGCAATCGTGTGGGTGGGCGGTGTGAAGCGCCACTGGCCGGTTTTCTCCATCACAGCCCATTGGTCATGGACATCAAGCGCCAGAGAATGGCTGTTGCCTCTTGCCGACTCAATTTCGTCCTTGCACGCGATGACGAAACCAAAACCCGGAACGCCCTCGATGCATTTGTTGGCCGAAGAGACGAAGGCCGCGCAGTTCAGGGCACGGGGATCAAGTGGGAGCGCACCGAAAGCGGACATAGAATCGATCAATAATTTGCGCCCAGCCTTTTGCGTGGTTTCGGCAATCTCCTCTATCGGATTGAGAATACCACTGGAGGTTTCGCAATGGATTGCCAGCACGTGGGTGATGTCTGGGTCAGTTGCAAGAATCTGCGCCACTTCTGCGCCACGCGGGGGCAGGTAATCACCCTTGTCCAGTAAATGCAGACCGCGCCCGAGATATTCAACGGTTCGCGCAGCGCGAAGCCCATAGGCCCCATTGGCCAGCACCAGCACCTTACCATCTCTGGGTACGAAAGAGCCAAGCATTGCCTCAACGCAAAACGTGCCGGAACCCTGCATCGGAACACAATCGTAATCTCTGTGACCCGCTCCAATCATCGACAAAAGCCGCGTCCGGATATCCTGGGTCATGGCACGGAAATCGCCATCCCAACTCCCCCAGTCTCTGAGCATCGCTTTTTTGACCTCAAAAGACGTGGTCAATGGCCCAGGAGTGAGCAGGTAGGGTTCTCCAAGTTCTGGCGGTGGGAAGGCAGGTTCTCTCATCAAGACATCCGTTTGCGAGTACCAGTGGTATGGGCCGCATCGCGTCATATGTAAAATCTTTGTTTTTTATCTTAATATAGGTAAAAACTATATTATGTGATCACCAAAGGGAGTGCGGCTACAAGTGCGTTACACTCAAATACGCGCGTTTCATCAGGTTGCTTTGCGGGGTGGCTTCTCTCGCGCGGCTGAAGCTCTCAATATGACGCAACCCTCAGTCTCTGATCAGGTCAAGCGCCTTGAAAAAACCTATGACACCCTGCTTTTCAAGCGCGACCGTCGTCAAATCCGATTGACGGCTGCAGGTGAACGGTTGTTTCGGCTGACGAGAGAATTCTTTGAGGTGGAAGAACGTATCGTCGAGACGCTTGACGAGACAAGAACAGCGGTCACAGGTGAACTGCGCATCATCGCAGATGCGGCCATGCATATCACTCAAGCTGTAGGTGCATTCCGAAAGTCTCACCCCAGAGTTTTTGTAACTATGCGCGCAGGCAATACTGAAGAGGTTTTGCAGTCTTTACGCAGTTACGAGGCTGATGTTGGTGTTGTCGGCAACATAGATGAGGCAACAGACCTTGACTTTGTGCCCCTCGGTGAGGCGCCCATTATCGCCGTGGTGCGAAAGGGAACCGAGTTGGCAAACACCGGCACGATGTCACTTTGTGATTTGCATGATCTTCCTTTGATTTTTCGCGAAACCGGGTCGCGGACGCGTGCGCGGCTGGAGCAGGAAGCAACGCGCCAACGTATCAGGCTTTTACCAGCCATGGAGGCGGAGGGGCGAGAGGCCATGCGAGAGCTGGTGGCCGCAGGGGCAGGCGTCGGATTTGCCAGCGCGGCCGAGTTTGGCCACGACGCCCGGCTGTTGGCTGTCCCAATCGAGGGGCTGAGCCTGCAAATGTCGGAATCTGTCGTAACGCTCACCGCCCGGCGCGACGTGCCTGTCATTCGAAGCTTTCTTAAAACACTCGAACGCTCCTGATTGACAAAAACGCAGCGAGTGCGGACCACTGTGTGCAACTATACTGTCGCGAGGTTTGCCATGTCGCACCGCCCCAACATCCTTTTGATCGTAATGGATCAGTTTCGCGGTGACCTTCTGACCGATAGTCCTTTGGGTCGAGTTGCACAGTTGCCTAATATGCGTGCGCTGATGGGCGAGGCGGTTACCTTTCAGAACCACTACTCCGTTGTTGCGCCCTGTGGGCCCAGTCGCGCCTCGCTTTGGACAGGTCAATACGCCATGAACCACCGTTCCGTACGGAACGGTACACCATTGCGGCACGATACTCCAACATTGCCGAAAGCACTGCGCGCCGCGGGCATTGTGCCGGAGCTCTTCGGCTATAGTGACACAGCGCAGGATCCTCGCGTGCTGGAGGCAGACGATCCGCGTTTACAGACATACGAAGAACTTATGGATGGTTTTGAAGAAACCTTGCGCATGCGCATGGAATCCGATGACCAGCCCTGGCGCGATCATCTGGCGGCGAAAGGCAAGCCGGTACCGCCCTACCCGGACACGTATCTTCCCGATGGCGATCATATTGCCGCTCCGGCGGTCTATGCCGCTGAAGACAGTGACACAGCGTATCTCACCGATCAGTTTATGCAGAAGATGGAGGGCAAACCGCAGGGCTGGTTTGCGACGCTGAACTATGTGCGTCCGCACCCGCCATTGGTCGCGCCTGAACCTTATAACACCATGTATGATCCGGCCGATATGCCCGCGCCGATGACCACAAAATCGCAAAAGGGCGATCGCGCCTGGCATCCCTATCTTGCGTCAGCACAAGATAGACAAAAGCCCTCTTCGATGGTTGAGGGTTTCCCGGACCTACCAATCAGTGATCAAACCACGGCAGCGCTTCGCGCGCTTTATCTCGGTTTGTGCAGCGAGTTGGATCACCATATTGGTCGACTGTCCGCATGGCTCAAGGACACGGGTCAGTGGGACGACACCATTTTCATCCTGACAAGTGATCACGGTGAAATGCTAGGCGACTTTGGGCAGTGGGGAAAGTGGAGCTTCAATGATGCATCGTTCCACGTGCCGCTCATCATTAGGGATCCAGCAAGCACTCGCATGCATGGCAGCGAAACCAGTAAGATGACAGAATCAGTAGACCTTGCTGTGACACTTCTCGAACGACTCGACGCTGAAATCCCTCATACGATGAATGGTAAATCTCTATTGCCACTCATCGACGATCTGTCGGCAGTGCATCGTGAACATAGTTTTTCTGAACAGGACTTTGGCAATCCAGTGAAACAAACCCTCTGGATGCAGCAATTTAAGCTTCGTTCTGATGAAGCCAACTATGCTGTCCTACGCACGGAACGCTACAGACTGGTACAGTTTGGATGCGAAATGCCACCAGTCTTGTTTGATATGAAAAACGACGGTGAAGCACTTGATGTGTCAGACAAACCCGAGAATTTGTCGATTTTGCTTGATTTGACTCGCAAGATGCTTTGCCATCGGATGGTGAACCCTGACGCTACTTTCGCGAATACTGTCGTGGGGGGCGGAGGGGTCCAAACGGGGACCTACTAAACGACGCTGCAAATTTGTTCATTGTGTCATGTAATTGTTACGCGGTCCGGTCATGCAAGACTTGGGTTGCGGCGCGCGCAGAGCAACCCATGGGCATGGGGGTCAATGCAACGCATCTTTAGTCGGACACCTTCGTCGCATTTGAGAGCGGGGCCAACCTGCCGAACATTTTCAACGATGGGAGATAACATGAGAAAATCACTTCTAACGAGCGCGGCATTTATTGCGTTGCCAGGTCTGGCTTGGGCGGCTTGTCCAGGCATAACGGTCGGCGATATGCAAGGTGTTGCCCCGGGTGAATACCCGCAGCAGTACGAGCTCAGCGCATTTCAGGATGCCGCTGGATGCACGATGGAGTTCAGCGGTAATCCGGATTCCGATGCTTTGAACGCACAGATTAAAGGCAATCCCGATCTGCCTTCATTGGCGGAACGCCTACCGGAAGAGCCGCTCGTGGTCGTACCCTACGACAGCATTGGCAAACACGGTGGGCAGCTTGATGTTCTATCAAACGCCACCGAAGCGGGTACTTCCGATTTCTTGTCCGTGCGTCACGTCAACCTTGTGCGCTACTCGGACGACCTACAGACCATTGTGCCGAATGTCGCAAAGTCCTGGGAATGGAACGATGATTTCACGCAGCTGACGTTCAAACTCCGCAAGGGTCACAAATGGTCGGATGGTGCGCCGTTCACATCGGCAGATGTGAAGTTCTGGCACGACAATCTGATGCTGGACACCAACATTTTCGAAAAACCAAAGGACTACGTGACTGTTGGCGGCGAAACCATGACAGTGGACGCGCCGGATGAGACCACGGTGGTGTTCAACCTACCTGCGCCGAAACCGGGACTCTTGGCGCACTTCGCGACCCATTTCGGCCAAGGTTTCCAGCCAAAGCACTTCCTTGGACAGTTCCATCCCGGTATCAACGCGGATGCGGATGCCTATGCGCAAAGCCTTGGGTTTGAAAATGGTTACGACGCGATCAAGGCGTATTATGGCAACTCCGACTGGACGGACACGCCATCGCCGATGTTGTCCAAGCCTGATTTGGTGGATGGCCTGCCAAAGGCAACGCACCCGACGCTGGAAAGCCACATCTATATCAGCGATACGACTGAGGGTCGGAAGCTCGTGGCGAACCCGTATTTCCACCAAGTGGATCCAACCGGTCAGCAGTTGCCATACATCTCCACACAAGATGAGGTTTACATCAACGATAACGAAGTGCGGTTGCTGAAAATCTCTAACGGTGAGGTGGATTATAAATCGCAGTCGCTTCAGTTAGCTTCGGCGCCTATCCTTTTGGAAAATCAAGAGAAAGGTGGCTACACTGTTCATCTGAAGCCGGAAATTACGCAAGGTGCTTTCGGTTTTAACGTTACCCATGAGGATCCTGCAAAACGTGCAGTTTTCGGCGAACTTGCCTTCCGCGAGGCGATGAGCCAGGCGATCAATCGCGAGGAACTCAACGAAATTGGCTTCTTCGGACAAGGTAAACCGACTGCCTATGTCGGGTTCTCACCGCTGCCTGATTTTGCGGATCCGTCAATCCAGGAATACAAGACGGCTTTTGATCCTGCGGCATCGAACGAAAAGCTCGATGCGCTGGGAATGAAGGACGTCGATGGTGACGGGATCCGTGAGCTGCCCAATGGCGAGAAGCTGGTGCTAAACCTGAACTTCTCAACGCAGGGCGTCGCGGGTCAGACGGTTGAACTGGTGGCGCAATATTGGCGTGATGTCGGTATTGAATCGGTCGTCAAAGAGGTGACACCGGATGAATATCGCTCGGCGCAATCATCCAACAAACTCGACGTGTCCATGTGGCGTAAGGGTCAGCCGCTTGCCATTGTTCTTGGCAACAATGAACTCTGGGTACCGCCGTATGAAAACTACTTTGGCAATCGTAACGCGATGCTCTGGGCAGAATGGGTCGACTCGAACGGTTCTGCCGGTGTTGAGCCACCGGAATGGGCTATGCAGATGATGGAGGACATCAATACGCTTCAGTCAGCCGCTGCGGGCTCTGATGAGTTCAACACAGCTGGTGAGCGCATGGTGCAAAATATGACCGAACAGCTTTTGTTTATCGGTACGGTCAATGCACCTGCACCGATGATCCATCGCAATGCGCTGAAGAACTTCACCGAGATGAAAACGCACAGCTACGAGTACTATCGGACCTATCCGTACCGCGCCACGCAATGGTGGCTGGACGAATAGGCTGCGAGACGTTTTGATGAAACAGGCGAGGGCGTTTAACCGCGCCCTCGCAGTTCTTGTAACGAGGTCTGACGTGAGGCAGCACGAAACCACGCAGACAGGCATTTGGGGACAAATATGCTGAATTTCGCACGATTTGTCGGCACACGCGCCATAATGGCGGTGATCACGCTGATGATTGTGTCTTTGGTCGTGTTCTCCTTGATGGAGCTGGTGCCGGGCGACTGCGCCGAGCGGTATCTTGCATTCAAAAACACCCAAGGCTCAGGCATTTCAGTTGCTGATATTGAGTTGGAACGCACCCGGCTTGGCCTGGACAAGCCCTTCCTGCAACGCTGGGGGCTATGGATCGTTAACGCGTTTCAGGGCGAGTTCGGGGACAGCTGTATCCTCAGGGTCAATATTGCGCAGCTTTTAGGTGATAAGTTCTGGTTGTCCCTTTCGATCTGTCTGGCCGCACTGGTGCTGGCCTACGCCATTGCTATTCCGGTTGGTATCATCGCAGCTGCCTCTAACAACGCAATCCTGAATAACTCTTTGCGGATCATCAGCTATCTCGGCCTTGCGATGCCAAACTTCCTTCTGGCGCTGATGATCATGCTGTTTGCCACGGTTTACTTTGGAAATACGCTGACAGGTTTGTTTTCGCCTGAATACCGAGATGCCGAATGGTCTTGGGACAAGTTCCTCGACTTACTGAGCCATGCCTGGTTGCCTATCTTTATTCTTGGCTGGTCAGCCACGGCCTTTGCGCTGCAGACGGTACGCGCGCTTATGTCAGACGAGATTGGAAAGCTCTATGTCACAGCAGCCGCTGCGCGCGGGGTGCATGGGCGAAAACTACTTTGGGGCTATCCCGCTCGGCATGCTCTCGGACCGATCGTTAACTCCCTCGGCTTTGACCTGAACCGGATCTTCAACGAGCTACCCATCGTTGCGCTGATCCTTGTTATGACAGATGCAGGGGCCTTGCTGATCGAAGCGCTGGCACGATCCAACGACCAACAGCTTGCGGGTGCCATTATATTTCTGCTCACGGCCTCTATCGTGACGCTCAACTTCCTGACCGACGTGTTGCTCGCTGCCGTCGACCCAAGGGTCAGAAAGAGTATCATCAAATGACCGACGTGCCGTTTACATCCAGTGAGACGCTCGAAGACCAGAAGGCCAAAGAGGCGTATTTCACGGCCTCGCAGCGTCAGCTGATCTGGGCCCGGTTCAAGAAACAACGCTCAGCGATGATCGCGGCGGTTTTACTGATCACGATGATCATTTCTGGTATCTTCGCGCCGTTCCTGTCGCCCTATGACCCGACCATTGCGGGCCGCAACAAGGACTACACCAACGGCGCGCCGCAGATCCCACAGTTCTGCGACAAGAACGGCTGCTCCATTCGTCCATTTGTTCACGCGGTGGAGCGGGAGCGATCGCTGGCTACGAATTTCCGCTGGGTGACAAAGGTTAACGAGGATAAGCGCAATTACATGACTTTTCTGCCCAAGGGCGATGCCTACAGGCTTTTCGGGTTCATTCCGGGCAAGCGACACCTTTTTGGCGTGCAGGAGGGTAAAATTCACCTCTTCGGCACTGATGAGGATGGACAGGATATATTCTCCCGCACGCTGCACGCTATATGGACGTCCCTTCAAGTGGGTACGATCGGGGTCTTCATCGCCTTCGTGCTGGCACTGATTATAGGAGGGGTGTCCGGCTATTACGGCGGCTGGATCGATGGGGTGATTCAGATGATCACCGATGCGGTGCGAACCGTGCCTGCCATCCCGCTGTTCATGGCAGTGGCAGCGTTTATGCCGCCTGAGATGACCGCAGAAGCGCGATTTTTCTACATATCCCTTATCCTTGGCTTTATAGGATGGCCAACGCTGGCCCGGCGGGTACGGACCCATCTGCTTACTGAGCGCAATCAGGAATACGTTCTGGCTGCGGAGCTTTGTGGGGCGTCATCAAGCCATGTGATCCGGCGCCATCTGCTGCCGTCGTTCACCTCCTATATCATCGTCGATCTGGTGATTTCCTTCCCATACATGGTGCTTTCGGAGACGGCGCTATCCTTTATCGGACTGGGGCTGAAGGATCCGGTTTCCTCTCTAGGTGTGATGCTGCAGAAAGCCACCAGCGCGGATGTGATGCTGAACTACCAGTGGTACTTCATCCCTGTCCTGTTCTTCATTGTTCTGGTGATGTCCTTCGTTTTTGTCGGTGACGGTCTGCGCGATGCGGCCGACCCTTATGCGGATAACAACAAATGAATGTGCGTGCCGTGACACCTGAAGACATATCGCGCTTGGGACAAATTGCCGAAGCGGCCGGGCTTTTTCCCGCTGAGTATGTGCCCGATATGATCAAGCCATATCTCGATGGGGCCTCGGACACTTGGCGTACCATCGATGGGGGTCTAAGTCCGGTTGGTTTTGCTTTTGCGCGACTTGAAGAGTTGACCGACCGGACGTGGAACATCTTGGCGATTGCCGTGGAGCCGGAGAAACAAGGGCAGGGGTATGCGTCGCGTCTTTTGGCTGACATCGAGGCAGAGCTGGATGCCCGTGTGATCGTCATCGAAACCACCCAATTGCCGGAGCAAGAGAAGGCAAGGGCGTTTTACAAAGCCAAAGGATATGAGCTTCAGGGTCATGTGAAGGACTTCTTCGGGGATGGAGAGGATAAATTGATCTTTCGAAAGGCGATCCAATGACGCCGCTGATCGAAGTTGAAAACCTGACGGTTCAATTTAAGACCGATGAGGGGCTGATCACCACGGTCGAGAATGTCTCCTTCACGCTGATGAAAGGGGAGGTGCTGGGTCTTGTCGGCGAAAGCGGTTCCGGCAAATCGGTGACCGCTAAGGCATTGATGAACCTTAACGCGGGCAACACTGTTTATTCGCCGGAGTCCAAGATCACGTTGCATACCGATAACGGCCCTGTGGACGTGCTTTCGTTGAAGACGCCTAAGGAGCTTAACGTCGTGCGCGGCGGGGCGATTAGCATGATTTTCCAGGAGCCGATGGCGAGCTTTGCACCCGCGATTTCCATTGGCAAACAGATGGTCGAACAGCTTTTGCTCCACAGCGATATGAATAAGGCAGAGGCCAAGGCGCTTTCGATTGAAATGTTGGATCGCGTCGGGATCAAGGACGCCGCGAAACGATTTGATCAATATGCCTTTGAGTTGTCTGGCGGGATGCGGCAACGCGCGATGATCGCCATGGCACTCTCAACCAAACCTTCGCTTCTGATTGCGGACGAACCGACCACGGCGCTTGACGTCACCATTCAGGCGCAGGTCATTGATCTGATGAAGGATCTGGTGGCTGAGTTTGGTATGGCGATCCTCTTTATCACTCATGATCTGGGCGTGATCGCGCAGACTGCGGATCGGGTGTCGGTGATGTATCTTGGGCGCATACTTGAAAGCGGGCCGGTACGCGACGTTATAGGCAAGCCGGCGCATGCCTATACGCGGGGGCTGATCAACGCGCTGCCAAAGCTCGACGATCTGGACGCGCCACTGACGCCGATTCAGGGTGATATTCCGAGCCCGTTGGAGCGCCCTTCCGGCTGTGTCTTCCACACCCGTAATCCGGAACTGAAACCCGGTTCTCGCTATGAACGCGAAGTGCCGCCACTGACCGAGGTGTCGCCGGGCCACTTCGCCGCTCTCTTCCCGGAAGACGTCTTATGAGTGAGCCGCTGATCAAAGTCGACAACTTGTCGATCCATTTCCCGCTGGGGCGCAGGCTATTTGGAGAGCCGCCCATTCTGAAGGCGGTGGATCAGGTCAACCTGGAGATCGAAAAGGGGGCATTTTACGGGCTGGTCGGGGAAAGCGGGTCGGGGAAGACAACGCTAGGACGAGCGATCCTGCGCGCCGCGCCGATCTCTGGCGGGTCGGTACACTACAATGATGGCGAGGTGTCCTATAACGTCGAAGAGCTCAACAAGACCGAGTTGCGGGATTACCGCTCACGCGCGCAACTGATCTTTCAGGATCCCTATGCCGCGCTCAGCCCGCGCATGACGGTACGCGATATTATCGCTGAGCCGCTGGAGCTGATGAAAATCACCAAGAGCCGGGAGGAGACGGATGAACGGGTGCGAGAGATCGCAGCAAAATGCCGTCTGAACCTAGAACACCTGCGCCGCTTCCCGCATGCGTTTTCTGGTGGGCAACGGCAACGGATTTCCATCGCCCGCGCGCTAGTTTGCGGGCCAAAATTCGTGGTGGCGGATGAGGCCGTTGCGGCCTTGGATGTCTCTATTCAGGCCGATATTCTCAACCTTCTCAAAAGCCTGCAGCGCGATCTTGATCTGACGATCCTGTTCATCAGCCACGATCTTTCGGTCGTCGCCCATGTCTGCGATTACGTCTCGGTGATGTATCACGGCAAGATTATGGAGCAGGCCCCGACGCGCGCGCTCTTCGCCAATCCCGGACACGATTACACCCGCAGTTTGCTTTCAGCGATCCCCTCACTTGATCCGGATAGACCACTAAAGGCCAAAGTCTACGCACCAGAAGGGTGACCAATACTGAAAGCGATTTGTCGATTTGGTGACAAATGCCCACTTCGAGCCCGGAGCGGTCACTTCTCTTTACGCTCGGGAGTGCAAATCAATGGGTTTTATTCGCGTTTTCGACTGTAGCCAACTCGGGCGAAACTACAAAAACACTATTCGGAGCTCAGAATTCGATAGGTTCCAAAAGCAAAACCTTTTCCTGAGATTGTAACTGAAATCGAGGTGTTACTGTCTTCATAACCGTTGGTGTCTGCGCAAGTCCCCGGCAGGAGCTCTGCAGAGCTACCTCCTCCGGCATTGTTTGTGATACTAACCTTTTTGACATCGCCGCCGAGAAAGCAAATTCTGTAAGTTGTTGTTGCGGGCACAAAAAGTGCAATCGCTTCTTTTTTTCCGTCGTCACCTTCAACTCTCCAATTCGCATTACTTTGGTCATGACCCTCCGCCTGCAGCGGCAAAAAGAGTCCGACCGCCATTGGCACGACGATGGCAAGTTGGCTTTTCATAACAAAAATCTCCCCATAAATTCTTTCATTGTATCGTCTTTATTTACGCAAGAGCAGAATAAACTAAAATTCTTCAACCTAGCGGGGCGAGCTCAGCACAACTTCCCTTATTACGACAGTCTCATAAGAAGTAATGCTTGATCAAAGGTCTGCTTTGTACGCTCAACTGTCATAGAGGCCATGGTTCTGCCCTGCTACACAGCCGCAAGTCGGCTTAGAGCCCAAACCTACAAATCCTTGGCCGCTTACGATTTGATTCAAAGCGCCAGAACCGGCCAAGGAATATGGGGGAGACCACTTGTTGCAAATAAACCAGTGACACTCTTATCCGCATCGTTATCAAGGGGGAATGTTGCGACATGAACCCTACAAACTCGAAAGCCTGAGTCTCGATCTGGAGTGCTCGAGGCTTCTTTCGATCATGTACGGATCTGAAATCCTGCACGAGCGCATCACTGCTCTTGATGAAGAAACCGAACAGTCCAAATTTCCAAAACCAGCCAATAAGCTTGCCTATTTGGCTCAGCACGAAGAAATCGAAGCTAATCGAATTCTCCTAACTCTTGCGATTGCAGTTCGTAATGGACTGGAGAAACACCCGCTGCTGGATGATGGTTCATGCGGGCAACTGCGATCCGTGAAGTTTTCTGGAGACGAATTCTCCACAACTGAATCTACCGAATTTCCAAGTGCTCTTTGGGGCGAGTTGGCAAAAAACCATTGCGAAGACAAACCATTAGATGTCCGGGAAGCGTGCAATAAGATCATTCATGCGCAAGGCGCAGAATGGGAACGCAAAAGTTTAGATGGTTCAAGGCCGTTGGCCTCTGGAACTGATGGTTGTTACCTCACAGGCAATCTGTGGCTCTCTGGTTTTCGACCAACGCGGCAAAACAAGAGAGAAGTCTGGGTGGCGCTTCTCTCTGTTGAACAGTTCGTGCTTTTGACCGCAGGGCAATACTAGGTTCGACCGTCCTGCGGTTCGCCGATGTAGCGGAGCGCGGAATGCGGACCTCGTCTCACGAAAGGCAAAACGGCTGATTTGTCCACAAAGCTGAATTTCATGCAAGGCTAGTTAAGTTAGGTCAACGCATCCCTCGGAAGTTTTCCGGCGAAGAACGCGTCGAGATTATCGAGCGCGCGGAAGCCCATGGCGTCTCGGGTACGGGTGGTGGCGCTGCCGATATGGGGGAGCATGAAGATGTTCTCGTGCGCCGCGAAGGCTGGATTGCCCCCCGGTTCCACTTTGAAACAGTCGAGCCCGGCGGCGGCAAGTTTGCCCGCGCTCAGCGCATCAAGAAGCGCTGGCTCATCGACCAACGCACCGCGCGCCGTGTTCACCATAACCGCACCATCGGGCAGCAGGGCAAAACGCTCTGCATTCATCAGATCGGTGGTCTCCGGCGTTGCCGGGCAGTGTAGCGAGAGAAAGTCTGCCATCGGTAATAGGCTTTCGACGCTATCGTGATAGGTCGCGCCCTGTTCTTGATCGGGGCTCAGCCGCGAGCGGTTGTAGTAATGGATGTTCATGCCAAAGCCACGCGCTTTTTCGGCGAAGGACCGGCCGACGCGGCCCATTCCGATAATCCCAAGCCGCGCGCCGGTCATCTGTTTGCCGACCATAAAAGACGGACTCCAATTGTCCCAAGCACCCGTGCGCACCAGCCGATCCCCCACAACCGCGTGCCGCGCCGCACCGAGCATCAGCAGCATCGCAATCTCTGCCGTGGCATCCGAGAGTACGTCGGGCGTGTTGGTGACTATGATCCCCTTCGCCGCCAACGCGGGCAGGTCACAATGATCGACACCCACCGAATGGTTGGCGATAATTTTGAGCCGCGGATCAAGTTGCGCCACCACCTCGGCGCTGAAATGTTCTGAATGACAGGGCAGCATCGCGTCGACCTTAGCGCTCATGGCAATGATGTCTTCCGCGGTGCCGGGCGTGTCCGCCTCGTTCAGGATCACATCGTAATCCCGCTGCGCACGTGCAATGGAGGCATCCGAGAGCATACGCGGGATCCACAGGACGGGCTTTTGTCCCATGATATCAGTCCTTTTTGACGGTTTCTTCCCAGAAATTGTAGAGCGCGAGGCCAATCACGAAAATCGCAATGCACATGAACGGGAAACCGCCCCAGAAACCGGCAAATCCGGTTGAAATGGAGTGCGACAGGCCGAGCACGAAGATGGCCATAAGGCCGATGCCAATCACTGCTGTGATAAAGTTTGTCATTTTTGACATTGGCTTATTCTCCCGTTTCTGAGCCGTCTGCGAGGCTCTTTTGCATCCAATTGGCCGTGCGCAGCAGCCTGTCATCTTCTTCTATCGCGCCGATGAGTTGCACGCCGATCGGCATCTCATTTTCGCCCACCAGCAAGGGCATGGTCAAGCAAGGTAGACCGGCAAGCGTCCAAATGGTGCAGAATATGGCATCCCCGGTGCTGCCCGCGCTGAGCGGCAAAGCCTCACCGACCGCAGATGGTGCGATGACTGCGTCGACGTCGTTGAACAGCTCCTTGAAGAAAGCGTCCGCAGAGGATTTGACCGCTAATGCATCTTCGTACTGGACTTGGCTTACGTTCTTGGCGCGTATCAGCGCCTCTTGCATCTCCGCGCTGAGACGATCCCAATCGGAGGCCGCGAGCTCTGCCATATTCTCAGCGAGTTCATAGTCATAGATCGTGCGATGCACGTCGACCAGACCGGCCAGTTGTGGCGCTGTGTCGAACCGCTCCACTTGGCCTCCTAAGGCGCTCAACACCGCCTCCAGCCCTTCATTTGCGTCTGCATCGAGCCGGTCATGAAACGGCATATCAAACCAGGCGAAGTTAGGCTCAATCGGTGCGTTTGCTGTGGCGCCGGCCAGCATCTGCGCGCGAGGCCGCGCGAAGCTGTCAGGATCGCGTTGGTCAAAACCAGCGAGGGCATCCGTAAGAAGACCGATATCTTCGACCGTATTGGCAAACCCGCCAACCTGATCGAGGGAAACCGACGTGCGGAATAGCCCACTGCGAGAGATCGTACCGCGCGTAGGTTTGAACCCATAGACACCACAGAACGACGCTGGCCGGATCACCGAGCCGCCGGTTTGCGTGCCGATGGCTAGCGGGACGTGTCGTGCGGCCACAGCAGCCGCCGATCCACTCGAGGAACCACCCGGGGTGCGGGACGCGTCATGCGGATTGGTCGTTGGGGCAGGGCACATGAAGGCGAACTCTGTGGTCGCCGTCTTGCCCATGATCACGGCACCTGCCTCTCGCAGCTCCTCGACAAGGCGGGCGTCGCTGTCGGGTTGACGACCTGCGTTGATCTCGGTCCCGCATTCTGTCGGCATATCGGATGTGTCGACAATATCCTTCAATCCGATGGGGACGCCGTGCAACGCGCCAAGCGCATGACCAATAGCGCGCATGCGGTCAAGCTCTCGCGCCTGCGAAAGCGCCGCGTCCGCATCAATATGCGCCCACGCCTTTATTGCCGGTTCGGTTCGTTCGATCCGCTCCAGGCAGGCAGAGACCAGCGCCTCCGACGTAAAGCGGCCATCCTTGACCCCGTCGACTGCTTGAACGGCGG
>JBCDDS010000012.1:0-48645 GCA_039180185.1 Pseudomonadota bacterium
GGCCGTCAGGCCTTTGCGTGCATGGTCTAGCTCGACACTACCGTTCAATTCCCTCTGGATCACCTCCCGTATGAGCGTCGTTCCGAAACCTTGTGAATTGCGCGTGATCACCTCCGGCCCATGGCTCTCACTCCAGCGGATAACAAGACTATTTTTCATCACTTGGGTCGAGACGCAAACTTTGCCTTCATCGCCAGATAGTGCGCCATGCTTCACCGCGTTTGTCGCTAGTTCATAAAAAACAAGAGCTAAGGATGGCGAGTATTTCGCACGCAAAATGTGATCGTCACCCTCAACGGTTAGACGTTCGTTTGTTCCCTCACTGAAGGGTCGCAAGTATTTCTGAATGATCGCATGGACCGAGCCGGACACTTCGTTTTCTTCTAATCCGAACTCAAACGCGGCCGCTAGATCGTGAATGCGTCTTATAAAGTTTTGTGCGAAACGGTTCGTGCTTTCAGCAGACTTTTCTGTCCGTCGCGCGATGGCTTGGACGAGCGCCAACACGTTACGCATACGATGGCTCAACTCTCTTATCAACAGATGTTGGTGCTGGTTCAGTCCCGCCAAGTGAACGTGTCTTTGAGATATATCCAAGAGAGGCCAAAGCTGTTCCAACAGGTAGGCGTCTTGATTACTCCACGCGATACTTCTCCCTTCCGTCTTTTGCAGATATGCCGAAAAGCTACCGCGTGGCTCAAGCCTTGCTTCACCGTTCGTCAAGTGCACTGACTTTTCCGGCTTGCCAGCCCAGTGCACGGTGAGGCTTTGTGCCTTTCGAAAAAGCATGAGCGACCGCCCTAGATCATCTGTATTGGCCAAAACACCTGAAATATCGCCTAGCCTGTCCTTAACATGCGGGAGAACATCCGCCAGGCAATCCAGCCTGGTACTTCCGCCTTCGTGCTGCGTGTAAGATAGAATGTCATTCACAACTTCGTCGGGTGGCGTCGCACCGTAACGAATTACTTGACCGTTACTCGTCCCAGCGATGCCACATGCTGACAACAACTCACAGATTTGAGGTCCTGCAAAGGCGAGCAGATCCTCAATCTGTTCGTAGTTTTCGAGTCGAGTTTGTATATCCTTTTGCAAACGATCGATACGCTGTGAGAAACGCAAAGCAGCCTTTTTGCGAAGCAAATCAAGTTTGAGACAAAAGGCTGGCAAGAAACTTGCCAAAAGCTGCCTGATTGCTGGCACCGCCACTCTTGGGCTCGTGTGGTGCAAAGAGATCATACCCCAAAGTTTGCCATCAAGCATAATGGACAGCGTCATGGTGGCTGCCGAGCCCATATTCTTCAGATAAGTAAGATGGACAGGTGAAACACCTCGATTCTGGGCCAGGCTGATGTCCAAAGATGACGGACTGTCAGAATTTGAAACTATTGGCACCGGCGCCGCCTCGACATCAGCAATCAAACGTATTGGCACCCGTGCCATGATAGCTCGCGCTTGCGTCGGGATGTCCCAGCTAGGGAAATGTAGGCCAGCAAATGTTTCGAGTAATGGATTGTGAGCCTCGGCAACCACTTCACCGTTCCAATCCCCATCAAAGCGATAGATCATTGCGCGGTCGAAACCCGAGATTTGACGCAGCAGGTTACACGTTGCTTCGAAAAGTGATTGTTCATCGCGGCAAGTCTGGATGCGTTCGACCAAGAACATTTGATCGCGCAAGATATCGGGTGACGTTGCCATATCCAACGCATCTTGTTCAATTTCAACAGTCACGTACTCAACGCTGGCCGATGCATGAAACGAGAACGTTTTGTTTGTGAGCTCAAGGGTACCGACAAAAAAACGCTTAGTTTGGAAGTCGGAAAACCCAAGTGCATTGAGAATATTGTGCCAAATATCTGCTCCCAAGATGTCGCTAGCAACTTTTCCAAGAAGTTCGCCGGCTGGAATTTGTAACACTTGTTCGATATTTTCGCTGACATAACCGATGCGATGGCTCTCACGATGAAACGCAAATAGGTAACTGAACGATTGAATGTAGCCAGGCGCATGCACCGGCTCACTGGCGCATTTCTTAAGCGCCTGTTCGATTGCGAGATCCTGGTGTTGGTTCACGCGAGCGCTCGTTCAGGCTGGTGCGAAACGAATAGCTCAAAAGTCGCCTCCGCCCCATCTACCGCTTCCTGAATGTCTAATCGCTGATCGTTTAGTTTCCTGAAGAAACGTGCAAGATCGCCTTCTCTAGCAAATGTATAACCGTCCTTTAGATAACGGCGCGGCCATGACCTACTGATTGCGTGCGACTTCAAAAGCGTAGACGCCCCTAGTGCAGACCCATTTAGAACGTATCCTATCCCCCAAGCAAAATCGGCAGAAATATCCACTTTCTCCACCGCTGGCTTCGTTTTTGAATGAAGGTCTCTTTCCAACGCCTTCAAGCGCCTACGCTCCACTTCGATATGCGACTTCTCTCCGATGACCTGGGCAGCAGGCAGTCCATACTGTACGTGCGCATTCTGCAAAACGCGCAAGAAGAACAAGTAACCTGTCAGGTTCGAAAACCGGCTACTCCCGAACCAAATTCCTTCAGACGTGTCGTGCAAGTCTTTGCAATGGCGACGTAAAACTTGCCTGTTGCACTCCAGACTTTCATCCTCGAGCTTCATCTTTAACCTCGAACAAACTGCGTTTCTGCACTTTTTTAGAATTCAATTTCGCGCTATTTAAGGTTTAAATATATATCACTACACAACTTTAAATAAGTCAAACCAACTTGCGAGCGTCTAGAATTGGCTAATGTCTTGATCATGGAAGATGACCTGCAAACAGCTTTAAGGCTTTGCGATACTCTGCATAATCATGGGTACAACACCATTATGACGCGAAACGCTGCTGAAGCCAAAGAAGCCCTACTTAATCAGCAATTTGACATCGTCATTACAGATATTTTCGTCAGCATGAATGGCCGACCCGTCCCAGATGGTGGCATCAGCCTTATTGGCTGGATTCGTACGAAAGGACTTTCGGCACGAGATAAAGACTTCAAGCACTTGCCAATAATTGCAATTTCATCTGCCTCAAAAAATCCTACCAAGAGCCACGCTCTAAAAGTCGCCACAAGCGTAGGCGCTACGTCTTGCGTTACAAAACCTTTTACAGAGGATGAAATTGTTTCAGAAGTTGCATGGCACTTAGAAGCCAAAGCTATTTGACGTGACAAAAATGCTACGCGCGTCCGTAGTGCTCTACCATCGCGGCAAGGTCCTCTGGTGGCGTGTCGGTTTGGACGTAAGCGCACGCATTGGGACAGAACGCAAAGACCGAACCATCCGAAAAAAATGTAGAGTTCGTGACGTAGATGATCGGAATGTCAGCGTGGAGCGCACGCACTTTATCGGAAAGCGAAAAGGCACTGCCGCCACGTAAAACAACATTCAGGATGATTAGGTCTACTCTGTGCTCTTCCAGCACGTCCAGCGCGCCATTTTGCGTATGGGCAACAAGAACACCGGCACCACACCGTTCCAAGTGACTTTGCCACAAATGAGCAAGGTCACGATTGCTTTCGACAATTAGAACACTCAAGTCTTCCACGCGAACAAACATCCCAACGCAAACCACCCAATGGTTAACAAAGGTGGTGCGCCTGTTTGGTTAACAATTTATTAACGCGTGCCTGTCCGAAGATTTATGAGCATGAAGAAGCCCAAAAAATCTACTTTTCTTGGAATATTCCGCGCTTTACCAACTACTCTAGAAAAAACACCAAGGCTGGCATGGACAAGAAACGCTTAACTCTTCTACGTCGCGCGCTTCAAATCTTTTCGTGACACTTACCCACGAAAATAACCGCGATCACGGCGGCGGTCTCGACGCAGCATTGAAGACGTACGGAGGCAGTCGTGCTGATTGGATTGATCTATCTACAGGTATAAATCCCGTGCCCTACCCTATTGGCGACGTCGAGTTTGCTACTTGGACAGACCTCCCTGACAAATCCGCCTTTGAAAACGTAGTCGATGCGGCGCGTAGATATTGGAACGTGCCAAAGAACGCAGCCATTCTTCCGGCGCCGGGGGCATCGGCTTTGATTGCTCGGCTCCCAGCATTGGCACAAGGCGGAAAGGTTCACATCCCTGCCCCAACATACAATGAGCATGCAGCGGCTTTTTCGTTTCATGGCTGGACTTTCAGCGATGATGATCCCGACGCATGCGTGCTCGTGCACCCAAACAATCCGACCGGACACTGGTATTCTGAGGCTGATTTGAACGCGCCATTCTGCATCGTTGATGAGAGTTTTGCCGATGTTAAGCCAGAGCGATCTTTGGTCCACCGCGCAGATCAAAAGGGCGTTATTGTACTAAAGAGTTTTGGAAAGTTCTGGGGACTTGCAGGAGTACGGTTAGGGTTTGCCATCGGTAATCCCGTATTGGTCCAACATCTCTCTAACCTTCTAGGGCCTTGGGCTGTCTCTGGCCCGGCCCTGCAGATCGCAGAGACTGCCTTGCGCGATTTTGCATGGGCGGAGACGACACGGGATCGTTTAAAACAAGATGCACTACGCTTGGACACGTTAATGTTTTCAGCTGGTGCGAAGCTTGAGGGCGGTACAACTCTGTTTCGCCTTTACAACGTTGGCGATGCTGAAAAATGGCATACTCGCCTGGCAGAACAAAAAATCCTAACGCGCATCTTCCCTTATTCGAAACGCTGGTTGCGTTTGGGCCTACCTGCGCCCGGTCAGTGGGATAGACTGGAGCGGGCTCTTTGAATACAGCGCTAATTCTTTTTTTCGGGCTCACACTCGACGCAGTGTTCGGTGAACCAAGGTGGCTATGGAGTCGATTAACGCACCCTGCCGTATTGATGGGAAGTATTATTGGCTGGTGCGACAAGCGGTTCAACGTAGGAACTCAAAGAAGACTAAAGGGCGCGCTATGTCTGTCGGCGTGGATTGCGACTGCAGTTCTTATCGGTTCTGTTCTTGAGGGCTTGGGATGGCCAGTGGAAATCATCGTTGTTGCTGTTTTGCTGTCGCACCGCTCACTTATCGATCATGTGCGCGCCGTCGCGAATGCGTTGCGTCTTTCGTTGGGCGACGGTCGGAAAAGCGTGGCGATGATAGTGGGGCGGGATACCAAAGAGATGGATGTATCTGCTGTATCTCGCGCGGCGATTGAGTCAGCGGCAGAAAACTTCAGCGATGGCGTCATCGCACCAGCATTCTGGTACTTGATCGGCGGCTTGCCGGGGCTTCTGATCTATAAAATGACGAATACCGCCGACAGCATGATCGGGTACCGTACAGAGCAGCACGAAGAATTTGGGTGGGCATCCGCGAATTTTGATGACTTGTTAAACTTGATTCCGGCGCGTCTGACTGCACTACTATTTGCTTTGGCGCACGGGCAAATGAGTGCTTGGCGCGACATCAAAACAGACGCATCGCTTCACCGGTCACCCAATGCTGGCTGGCCTGAGGCAGCGTTGTCCCGAGGAATGGACGTCGCTCTGGCAGGCCCGCGATCTTACAATGGAGAAATGAAGGACTTTCCGTTCGTAAACTTCAGTGGTCGCAGATCGATTGGACCGAGTGAGATTGATCAAGCTTGCCGAGCTCTTTGGCGAAGTTGGCTTTGGGTATCTGCAACGATTGGGCTAATAGCCATCGCTTTGTAAATTAGCGGCATAGTTCAGAATCTGAAGTCTATTGAACTGAAAATTAACGTCGTTAGTACACGAAAATTGTGCCACACGGACAAGACTACTTTGTCTGCATATCATCTTCGTCCAAAAGAACGCGCGCAGCATCGCCTTCCATATCTTCGTACTGACGGCTCCGAATAGTCCAAACGAATGCGGCCAATGCGCCTAAGCCAAGCAACAGCGAACAAGGAACAAGAAAAACCAAGATATTCATGAACGAAACCCTCGCAAGGCGTTGGCCACAACCGAAATCGAACTTGTCGACATGGCGATCGCGGCTGAGAGCGGTGTTGCCAAGCCTAAGACAGCAAGAGGCACAGCAATAGTATTGTAAAGCGCAGCAATGGCGAAGTTTTGCTTCATCCTGCGACACGCATTGCGGCTCGTTTGAATCGCACCGTCAATCTTCGACAGATCGCCCGAGACAATGATGATGTCAGCGGCATTACGCGTCGCATCAAGTGCCGACCCGGGTGCAATTGACACATACGCGGCAGCCATAGCAGCATTGTCATTAAGTCCGTCACCAACCATCAGCACACGTTTACCTTCCGCCTTCAAATCCTCAATGATTTCGTGTTTACGCTCCGCGCGAACGTCTGACCAAACCTGGTCTAAACCCAATTCGTTTGCCATTCTGGTAGCGTTTGCCGCATTGTCACCGGTCAACATTGCAGTGTGCAGCCCATTTTTTTGCAAGTTTTCGATTGCCGCTTTAGCGGAAGGCAAAAGTGACTCCTCTGAAACCAACTCAATCACATCTTTATCGATCCGCAATTCTACGTCTGATTCATTGCCAGATCTACGTCCAAGACGGACTGTCTTTCCTTGCCAAACAGCGCTTACGCCAACGCCCACTTCTTCACGCACATCTGAAATCTGAACAACAGGTGCATCGATCAGATTGTTAGACAAAGCCCGACACAAGGGGTGATTTGAAGCGTCTGCCAACGCTCGTAACACGCCAAGCTCTTGTTCGTTTAGGTTTGATGGAGCCGTCAAAACGCGTGATGACAGCGTACCAGTTTTGTCAAATACAACAAAATCGACTTGCGCGAGACGTTCCAGCGCTGTGTCAGAAGTCAAAAGCAGACCCCGACGATAGAGCTGGGATGTTGCTGCGACGGCGACTGCAGGAACGGCAAGCCCCAGCGCGCAGGGGCACGTGATGATCAAAGTTGCGATCGCCACATTGAGCGCAGTGCGCACGTCCCCGGTGACCAAAAGCCACACGGTGAAGGCACCTGCTGAGATGATGTGAACAGCGGGTGTGTAGATCGCGGCGGCCCTTTCAGCAAGAGAGCGAAAATGGCCCCGAGACATCTCAGCATTTGTCACAAGTTGCGCGATACGGCGTAAGGTAGTATCCTGGCCCACCGCCGTAGCCCGCAACACCACCGGGCCAGATAAGATAACCTCGCCCGCATATAGCGGGTCACCAACTCGACGAAGAACTGGATCACTTTCACCTGTCAGGAAACTACAGTCGATTTTTACCTCATCTGTATCGAGAATTGCGTCCACAGGCACACGTCCACCAGCCGTAATCCATAGCTTGTCACCAACGGCGATCTCCGCGATTGCTCGGCTTTTGCGCTCGCCTTCTTCGATCCGCAAAACCCGGCTCGGCTCCAGCGCAGCCAGATCGTCAGCCGCAGATTTCGCGCGCCTGCGCAGGCGTTGATCAAGTACGCGTCCGATCAGAAGAAAAAAGGTCAGCGCGAGCGCGGCATCAAACCATGCGTGTTCGCCACCTTGAGCCACCTCGTAAAGCGACATTCCACATGCCAGAATAATGGCCAGAGATATTGGCACATCCATGTTAAGTCGTCCAACGCTCAAGGCAGACCAAGCGTGACGGAAGAATGGCTGCGCCGCATACGCCGTCGCGGGCAGAGCAATAGCTGCACTGATCCAGTGCAGAAAGTCGCGCGTTGTATCAATCGCTCCTGACCATACTGCAACAGAAAGCAGCATGACGTTCATCATCGCGAAGCCTGCTACACCCAAGGGCAACAAAAGATCATCGTCCTGTCGATCTTGTGGTGCTTCGGCCTCAAACGCCTCAAAACCAGCGCTGCTTAATGCAGTAATCCAATGCGATGGATCGGCATCTGTTGCAGCCGATATCGATACGCGCCGCTGGCTGAGATTTACTCTGGAAGAGTAGACATCCGGTAACGCGGCCAGAGTTGATTCAACCGCATGGATGCAGCCAACACAGTGAACCCCAGGCAGGACAAGGTGATGCGTGGGATTCATTTTGCCCTGATTACTGTCGGGCGTCTCCTTAGGCACCGACTCATATCCTGTGTAAGCAGTAAGACTCATTTCTTCACCCGCAAAACAATTCGCTGTTTAAAGGGTGTTCCGTCGTCTGCTATTGCGGCCAATCGCAAGTTCCAGTTTCCTGGTGCAAGTTCTGCGGTGTCGGCAACGAGCGCCTCTCCATTGAACTGAAAGTTCAACTCTTGATCATCACCGACATGCGTGGCACGACCCAATGTGGCACGTACTATTTCTGGCGAAATCGGCCCGACTTTATCGTTGATACGCAAAACCAGCTGGTTAGCCTCAAAATCGGCTGAAACTGTCCAACCCAACGCTTCCTGAGCGGTTCGTTCTGCATCGAAATACTGACTAGCCACATAGGAGTTCTTGACCTCCAGGCCCGGAAAAGTTCTGACCACCGAAACGGCAAGCATGACATTCACCGCAATGATTACTGAAAATGCCGAACAGAAAATAATCAATACATGGCGTCCAGTGAGTTTTCCCTCCATCACTCTGCGCCTTTCCCGTTAAATAAACTGTCTTGATACGTCCTTTCACCCGAAACGTTATCTTCCACCCAAAATCGCAACTCAGTGCGTTTTGCACGAGCAGGTTCTGATTTTTTTGGCGCGACTACATACACACGTTGCAACGCGGTCTCGTCGGCAGGAACCATGACCTGCAAGCCATCCACGCCTTCCAATCGAACGACAAAGCTTTTGTCGCCAATCACGTTGAACTCAAACGGACGCGCCTCGCCATGTTTGTTACGCAAACGAATGTCGTAGGCGTTTCGAATTGCCCCATCAGATAGTGTGACAAACTGCGGGTTTCGCACGGGAGCAACGGTGATGTCGATAGCTGGCCGAATGAACAGCGCATAAAGTAGAGTAAGCCCGCAAAGCCCCCATGCAGCCGTGTAAATCATCGTTCTAAGGCGAAAAATATGTCGCCAGGCCGGAAGCGGCTCTTTTCCTTCTCGTTCCCGCCCCTCATCCGAAAGAGCCAGATAATCAACCAGGCCTCTCGGCTTTCCGATCTTGGCCATAATGTCATCGCAAGCATCAATGCAAAGCGCGCAGCTTATGCATTCCATCTGCTGTCCGTCACGGATATCAATTCCGACAGGACAGACATTAACGCACGCTTTGCAATCGATGCAGTCTCCGAGCAGGCTTGGAGCTTGATCTCTTTTAACCTTACCGCGTGGTTCTCCACGCCAGTCACGATAGGCCACAGTTAAAGTATCATCATCCATCATGGCGCCTTGGATACGTGGCCAGGGGCACATGTATATACAAACCTGTTCGCGCATGAACCCGCCAAAAACAAAAGTAGTAGCGGTAAGAACAGCGACTGTTGAATAAGCAATCGGCGCTGCTTGTAGCGTGACCAGATCATTGAAAAGTGTCGGTGCGTCTGCAAAATAGAAAACCCACGCCCCGCCAGTTGCAACGGCGATCACCAACCAGATTGACCACTTCGTTAATCGCAGACGGGTTTTCTTGAATGTCCAACTGGATTTCAAAAGTCTGATCTGATTGTTCCTGTCACCATCAATCTTGCGCTCCACCCAAAGGAAAAGGTCGGTCCAAACCGTCTGTGGACAGGTATAGCCGCACCACACACGCCCAAGGGCAGATGTGAATAAAAAAAGACCAACCCCAGCCATAATCAGAAGTCCCGCTACGAAGTAGAATTCGTGCGGCCAAATTTCGATCCAAAAAAAGTAAAACCGTCGGTTCGCCAGATCCACGAGAACTGCCTGACTTGGTAAATCGGGCCCACGATCCCACCTTATCCATGGCGTCAGATAGTAAATGCCGAGCGTCACTGCCATGATCGCCCACTTCAATCGCCGAAACGTACCCTTAACATCCTTCGGAAAAATGGGTTCTCGGGCGGCGTAAAGGCTTGTGGACATGGCTTCGCTCATTGAACCTCCATATCCCGCATTTTACTGACCGCCGCCAAGCTGGTGCACGTAGATAGTGACAGCTTTCACATCTTCTTCTGAAAGACGCAGACCCCATGCGGGCATAACGCCGAACCGTGCGTTGGTGATCGAGTACTTGATCGTTTCTCGATCACCGCCGTAGAGCCAGATTGCATCAGCTAAGTTGGGTGCACCCACGGTAGGATCTCCTAGTCCAAGTTCTCCATGACAACTTGAGCAGTTCTCTGCGTATAGGACATCACCTTCGGCAGCCAAGGTCGCGTCATGCTCTTGGCCCGAAAGCGCAAGAATGAACTCTGTAGTGAATTCAATCTCTTCGTCTGAAAGAAGTTCGCCAAATGCTGGCATCTGCGACCAATGGGCATCCGGATCTTGTTCGTTTCGGATACCATGGCGTACGGTGTATTCGATTTCGTCGATCGCACCGCCCCACAACCAAGCATCATCGAGCAAGTTGGGATAGCCGACCGCGCCAGCTGCACCAGCGCCGTGGCACTGAGAACAATTAGCTCGGAAAATTGCAGCACCGCCTGAGACACCAAACTGATAAGCAGGATGATCGCGCGGCAGATTTGCCAGTTCAGCAGATGCCAGCATAGCCGCAACTTCTGCGTTCTGCTCATCCACTCTTGTTATTTCAGCAGCGACCTCTGCCCTAGTGGAGTAACCTAGAAAACCAGTTGTGGCGCCTTGGATCATTGGCCAGGCTGGGTAAGCTATGGAATACCCAACGCCCCAAACAATCGTGAGATAGAGCGTCCACAACCACCAACGTGGCAGTGGCGTGTTGAGTTCTGTGATCCCGTCCCAATCATGTCCTGTTGTTTCGGTTCCGGTGACTGGATCGTGAGAGGATTGGTCGGCCATTAGCTGGCCTCCTTTTTTCGGCTGGCGACATTTGAATTGGTTGGCGCTACATCATCGTCGCGTAGTGGTATCTGGGCGATCTCATCGTGCGTGGCTCTCGATCCTGGGCGGAAAGCCCAGAAGATAATGCCCACGTAAAACATGGTCATGGCGATCAAAAACCAACTGTCAGCGAAGGCGCGAAGTAAGGTGTAAAGCTCCATCTTTCGCTCCTATCGACTTTCATCCGGAATAAAGGTCGAGAAATCGACCAGAGTGCCCAGCATCTGCATGTAAGCAATCAATGCATCCATCTCTGTGATTTGAGGTTGTCCATCGAAGTTTGAGACAACAGCGCCTGGATAGCGCTCGACTAGGCCATCCCAATCTCCATCGGGATCAACTTGCACTTTCAGATCGCTGACAGCCTGCTCAATCATCTCATCCGTGTACGGAACTCCGACAAAACGGTGCGTACGCAGCAAAGCCTCGATTTGATCTGTTTCAAGCCGCGTCTGCATTAGAAAGGCGTATTTCGGCATGACGCTTTCCGGCACAACGGATTGAGGGTCCATAAAATGATCGACGTGCCAAGCGTCTGAATAGCGCCCTCCTACCCTGGCCAGATCTGGCCCCGTGCGTTTCGAGCCCCATTGAAACGGATGATCGTATTTGGATTCAGCTGCCAATGAGTAGTGACCGTAACGTTCGACTTCATCCCGCATCGGACGGATCATCTGGCTATGGCAGACGTAACAGCCCTCACGCACGTAAATGTCGCGTCCCGCCAACTCGAGCGGGGAATAGGGACGAACGCCCTCAACGTCTTCAATCGTGTTCTCAAGATAGAAAAGCGGCGTGATTTCCACGATGCCACCAATAGTGACAACAAAAAGCGACATAGCCAGTAGAAGCGTCGGACTGCGTTCAAGTATTGCGTGCCCTTTTAAGAACCTAGAGGTGAAGGATGTATCACTCATTCTGCTGGTACTCCCACTTCTGCGCGTACTTTGGACCCGCCGTATATGGTCATCCACATGTTCCAACCCATGATCAGCGCGCCGGTGAGGTACATCACGCCACCTAGACCGCGCACGACATACATTGGAAGTTTGGCGTCAACGGTGTCGGCAAAGCTGTTGACGAGGAACCCTTGGGCATCAACTTCGCGCCACATCAGGCCTTCCATGATACCGGTCACCCACATCGAAGCGGCATAAAGAACGATCCCGAGTGTCGCGAGCCAGAAGTGCCAGTTGATGGCGGCCATGGAATACATCTGTTGCTTGCCCCAAAGCCGCGGTGTGAGGAAGTAAAGCGCAGCAAAGGTAATCATGCCGTTCCAACCGAGCGCACCGGAATGCACATGCCCGATCGTCCAGTCGGTGTAATGGGACAGCGAATTAACAGCACGAATGGACATCATAGGCCCTTCAAACGTCGACATGCCGTAAAATGCGAGGCTGATGACCATCATGCGGATGATAGGGTCTGTCCGGATCTTGTCCCAGGCCCCTTGGAGCGTCATCAGACCGTTGATCATGCCTCCCCAACTGGGCATCCACAAAATAACCGAGAAAACCATACCAAGGGTTGATGCCCAGTCAGGAAGAGCTGTGTAGTGCAAATGGTGCGGACCGGCCCAGATGTAGAGAAATATCAACGCCCAAAAGTGGATGATCGATAGTTTGTAGCTGTAAACCGGGCGGTTGGCCTGTTTCGGCACAAAGTAATACATCATTCCCAGGAAACCGGCGGTCAGGAAAAAACCTACGGCGTTGTGGCCATACCACCATTGGACCATGGCATCCTGAACACCGGAGAAAACCTGAACCGATTTGGAACCCCAGATTGAAACCGGGATCGAGATGTTGTTCACCAGATGCAACATCGCGACGGTGACGATGAAAGCCAGCAAAAACCAGTTGGCGACGTATATGTGTCGCTCCTTGCGTTTGATGATTGTCCCGAGGAAAACAAGCAAAAAGGCCACCCAAACGATGGTCAGCCAAATATCAACGTACCATTCTGGTTCGGCATACTCCTTGGACTGGGTGGACCCGAGAACATAACCGGTCGCCGCCAACACAATGAAGAAGTTGTAACCCCAAAAAACAAACCATGCGAGGTTACCACCCCAAAGCCTAGTTCCGCAGGTTCGTTGAACAATATAGAACGACGACATGATCAACGCATTGCCCCCAAAGGCAAAGATCACAGCGCTGGTATGGAGCGGTCTCAATCTACCAAAATTTGTGAATGGCTGGCCCCAATCGAAATTTAACCCCGGAAAGGCAAGCTGAAATGCAATGAAAACGCCCGCAAGGAAGCCTACGATGCCCCAGAATGCGGTGGCGACGACACCGGCCCGGACAACATCATCCATATACCGCGTCGTGACCATGACGGGTTTGTCTTCTCCGACCTGGCGCAATTGCCAAACGAAAAGTCCAAAAGCCGTCAAAAGAATAATGAGTGCATGAACGCGGTAAGCAAGGTCATACCCCCAATCCGCTGCGACCGCTGCGAAGAAAGCAATCAACGCGAGCGATGTTAGCTTTATGGTATCCCACATGGCTGTATCCAGTTCATTGGAGCATCAATGTTTGGATTCACCATAGAATTCACGGTTGGTTTGTACTTGATCTGGATCAAAAGCCGCACTTTTTTGCCCTTAAGGGCAAACCAAGAAAAATAGTGTCAAAGCAAAGTTAAGGCTCAATCGCCGCCTGATACAAATGCCACGCGCTGTGCCCGAGCATTGGGAAAACAAAAATCATTCCCAGAAACAACGGCAGACAGGCAATCAATGTCGTCACGGCGACGATGAACGCCCAAAGCGCCATGGCGCTGCGGTTCTCCACGGTTGCTTTGAAGCTAGTGATCATCGCAGTCACAATATCTATGTCGCGGTCTAATAGGATTGGCACGCCGATCACCGAAATAGAGAATAAAAGAGCGGCTAGCGCGGCGCCTACAATACCGCCGATCACAAGCATCGAAAGACCTTGGAGTGTCGTGAACACTTCCAAGGAGGTCATAACATTGGTCATCGAGGCGGTTCCGAATGAAATAGCGAACACGACCCGCGCGACCACAATCCAAACCAGAAAGAAGAAAACTGCTAAGACCGCAAAAAATGGCAACTGTCCACTGCGAGACGTAAACCCAGCAGTGAGGACCTGACCCCAGACCAAAGCCTCGTTGCTCTTCAATCGCCGTGAAACCTCATACAACCCAATGGCTGCAAAGGGCCCAATCAAAGGAAACCCTGCTGCGGCTGGAAGGATCCAGTAACTCGCCGAACCGTAAATCAAGGCTGTCGCAATTGCGATTCCGAACAGGGAGAAAACAGTGCCAAAAAACAGTCCGAAGAACGGTGCTCTTTGGAAGTCTGCCAAACCAGCTTTGAGCGCAGAATAGACATCATCAGTGGTAATTTGCCGGACAATCGGCACGGGAGGTGGGGCGATTACGTCTGTCATCTCTATTGCTCTTTCCTAAATTGGAACTTGGCTGCAGTTTCCCATTTTTTACTGAACATCTGAATCTCGATGTCGTTCTAAAGCCAACGCTTTCGCCATGCGACGTTGTGCTGGTTCGATTCATGACATCATCAAATCATGATGGTCTTATACGGTGCACCTCATAGTCTTAAGCCAAAGAACTCACGAGCGCAGAAATGCGCGAATGTAACCACAATTGCACGAACCTGCAGTGGAGTGACTTGATTCAGATCAAGAAACTCGGCTTTTTTGCATTGCAGGTGAGCAAGCTCTCCAACTCGGCACTTAACCTTACATGTGATAAGACTAAATTTTGGGCGCTCAAAGTACAAAGTCGCCTTGACGAGGTCATATGTCTTTTGACGACAAAATCATGCCCTTTGCGTCGACTGTATTATTGTGTTGAATTGTAAAAGATTGGGATGCTGGGGAGCATATGACCAACTCAAGTACTTTCGATGAAATGTTGGGCCACGACGATAGCGTTCGGACTCCGTATAAACGTTTCAATGAGTGGTTTTGTGGGGAAGACGCCGCGCGGCTGCGATCCAAGCAGCGGGAGGCCGACACACTTTTTCGGCTCACCGGCATCACGTTCAATGTCTACGGCAGAAGCGAAGCGGAAGAGCGGCTAATCCCTTTTGATATAATTCCACGTATCATTTCTGGGTCTGAATGGTATCGCTTGTCGCGCGGGATCGATCAGCGCGTGCGCGCTATTAACGCGTTCATCCACGATATCTATCACAAACAGGAAATCGTGAAAGCCGGGCGTGTCCCAGTTGAGATGATCAGCCGCAATGAGGCGTTTTTGCCCGAAATGATCGGTGTAAATCCACCGGGTGGGATTTACACGCATATCGTTGGTATTGATCTGGTGCGCACCGGGCCCGGTGATTTTTACGTTCTGGAAGATAATGCGCGCACGCCGTCCGGCGTCAGCTACATGCTGGAAAACCGCGAAACCATGCTGCAAATGTTTCCGGAGCTGTTTTCGCAAAATCGCGTGCAGCCGGTGCAAAACTATCCGGTCAACCTGCGACGTTCCCTTGCAGCCAGCGCACCTGATCAGACACAGAATGAGCCTGTCGTAGCAGTGCTTACGCCGGGTATATTCAATTCCGCCTATTTTGAGCATGCGTTCCTGGCCGATCAGATGGGTGTCGAACTGGTCGAAGGGCATGACTTGAAAGTTGAGAACGGTCGCGTCGCCATGCGTACGACACGCGGCTACAAACCAATCGATGTGCTCTATCGAAGGGTGGATGATGAGTTTCTTGATCCGTTGAACTTCAACCCTGAGAGCCAGCTTGGCGTACCCGGTATCATGGATGTCTACCGTGCTGGCGGTGTTACCATTGCGAACGCGCCTGGCACCGGTATTGCTGACGATAAGGCAATTTACTCCTATATGCCTGAAATCGTTGAATTTTACACTGGCGAAAGACCTTTGCTGAAAAATGTACCTACTTACCGTTGCTCAGAGGCAGACGGCCTTCAGTACGTACTCGACAACTTGGCGGAACTGGTCGTCAAAGAAGTACACGGCTCCGGCGGGTATGGCATGCTTATAGGGCCAACATCCTCCAAGAAGGAACTGGAGACGTTCCGTGCAAAGCTTAAAGCGCGGCCAGGCAACTACATCGCGCAGCCAACCCTAAGCCTGTCGACGGTACCTATATTCTCCCGCGCGGGTCTTGCGCCGCGCCATGTCGACTTGCGACCCTTTGTGCTTGTCAGCCCCGCTGGTGTGAAGGTTACTCCGGGCGGGCTCACCCGGGTTGCGCTGAAAAAGGGATCCTTGGTGGTCAACTCTTCACAAGGCGGCGGCACCAAAGACACTTGGGTTCTGGAGGATTAGGCGCGGATGCTGGGGAAAACCGCCAATGGTCTGTTCTGGATGTACCGCTATCTTGAGCGGGCCGAGAATACAGCGCGCCTGATTGAAACCGGCCAGCGCATAGCGCTCACCCGTCTTGAGGACCGCGACGAAGAGTGGAGTTCGGTTTTGCAGTCAGGTGGTGTTCTGAATGCCTATACGCAGGCCAATGAAGCCGTCGCCAAGGACACCGCGATCGACTGGATGCTGCGATCCAAGGCGAACCCGTCCTCGGTTCTGTCCTGCATTGAAACAACACGGCAAAACGCCAGGCTTGTGCGTGCGGCGCTTACCGGCGAGGTGTGGGAGGCCATAAACGCCGCCTACATGGATGCCCGGAACCTATTGAGCCGCCGGGTGGGCGAACGTGACCTACCGAATGTGCTGCGCTCTTTGCGTCAAAGTACAGCCCTTGTCCGGGGTATGACGCACGGCACCATGATGCGAAATGAAGTCTATGACTTCGCCAGAATAGGCACGTTTTTGGAGAGGGGAGACAACACTGCTCGCATTCTCGACGTGAAGTATTACGTCTTGCTGCCCTCTGCTGGATCGGTGGGTAGCTCTATTGATAATGTACAGTGGGAGACAATTTTGCGCTCCCTGTCCGCGCGGGGTGGGTTTCGGATGGAATACGGCCACGGCGCGGGGCCGAGGGAAATTACACAGTATCTTATTCTGGACAAGCGAATGCCGCGTAGCTTGGCGTTTTGCGCAAGCAAGCTCTGCGACAACCTACGTTATTTGCACGGTGGAACGCGCAAACAGATGCCCTCCTTGCAACAGGTCAGTCAGCTTGAACGCAAGTATCTCAAACATGACGTGCAAGCGATCTTCGATTACGGTCTGCATGAATTCGTTCAGGAAATCCTTGACCAGCTGAGTGAAATTTCGAAGCAAATCGAGATTGACTTTAGGTTTTACGAATGAAGCTCTGATGCGGTTAAAGATTGAACACACAACGCAATACGAATTTGACGAACCAGTTTCGTTCGGTCTTCAGCAATTGAGAAAAACTCCAAAGTCTTCGTCACAGCAAACTGTGCGTAAGTGGAAAACGCATGTGGTGAATGGCGGAAAAGAGCTTGAATACGAAGATCATCATCGCAACGTGGTCGAGTTGATCAGTTTTGAACCCGGGACCACCAAGTTACAGGTCAGTTGCTCTGGCGAAATAGATCTGATCGACACCCACGGCGTCGTTGGGCATCATGTCGGTCCGTCACCACTATGGCTATATTTGACTCAAACAGAATTGACACGTGCGCGCGCGCGAAGTCGCGCGTTGTTACGCGAAAACAGCATCTCGGCAACCCTTGACGGTATGCACCGTTTATCGGCTGCTATCCGTGAGATAGTCCGTTACAAGTTGGGTGTTTCAGAGACGCATTGGTCTGCCGAGAATGTGCTCGAAGCTGGACAAGGTGTTTGTCAGGATCATTCCCACGTTTTTCTCGCTTGCGCTCGGGAAATCGGCGTGCCTGCGCGTTATGTTTCAGGGTACCTGATGCTGACCGACAAAACTGTACAGGAAGCGATGCATGCCTGGGTAGAAGCATTCATGCCTGATCTTGGGTGGGTTGGCTTTGATGTCTCAAACGCCATTTCACCTGATACACGGTATGTACGTGTTGCAACCGGGCTAGACTATATGGACGCCTCTCCTGTAACTGGACTGAGAGTCGGTGGAGACGGCGAAAATCTCGACGTGCGGATCGACGTATCGCAGCAGTGAAGGCAAACAAGTGACGTATTGCGTTGGAATGGTGCTCGACAAAGGGCTGGTATTTATGTCCGACACGCGGACAAATGCCGGCCTCGATAATGTTTCAACGTTCCGAAAAATGGCAATTTGGGAAGAGCCAGGTGAGCGCGTTATTACCGTTATGTCGGCCGGCAACCTTGCAACAACGCAGGCTGTGGTCAGCCTTTTAGACGAGCGCAGCAAGGCACCTGCGGATCGCACCCCATCCTTACTTGCAACGCCGTCCTTATTCCAAACCGCGCGTGTAATCGCCGATACGCTCCGCGAAGTGATTGCGGAGCAGAGTGACGAAGGTCAGCTTGCAGAGAGTACGTTTAATGCGACGCTGATTGTCGGCGGCCAAATTGCTGGCAGCGAACCGCGGCTGTTTCTAATTTACCCCGAAGGAAACTTCGTCGAGGCCGGATCAGACACGCCATTCTTTCAAATTGGCGAGATCAAATATGGCCGACCAATACTGGTACGCGGTTATGATCCTGCAATGAGTTTTGAAGATGCGATGAAGCTCTTGATGGTGAGTTTCGACTCAACACTAAAAGCGAACCTGACGGTTGGTGCACCCTTTGATTTTCATTTCTACGAAACAGACAGTTTGCACCGAGGGTGGCACGGTCGCATAGAAAACGAAGATCCGTACTTCCAAGCTGTGTCAAAACACTGGGGTGACGCATTGAAGGACGCTCTTGAGAGCCTGCCAGATTTTGAGCGACGTTCATAAGTTCTACTTCGCAAAACTTCCACCTGTTTTGAACGCTTAGCCAAAGACGTACACTTTGAATTCTTGAGGTTTATGACCAAGTTCCGCATGCAGCCATGACGCCTGCTAAATCGGCGAAATCCAAGAAACTGGTGGATCCACTTCTGCTTGGGCGATCCACTTGAGTTGATACGAACAAATTGCAGCTGCGACACGTTCAGACATCCCATACAAATTCCATTCTTCAAAAGGTCGACAACACACGAAAGTGTCTTTTGAGTTCCCTAAGACGATCATTGGTTTGTCGAACATCACTTCCAGAAAGTAACTGTTCCTCAAAGCGGTAAGTAAAGCGCAACATAACGCATTGAACCTAAAAAACTTGGATCTGATTGATTAAAACCTTGTAGAAGAAAAAGGCTCCAGATTGGCGTTGACCACTTCTCCACAAATATATTGCGCCAAATATTCTCCAGATTTTGGCGCCATCATTAACCCATAGTGCGAATGGCCAAAGTTAAAATAAAGACCTGGTTGACCCGGCGTTTCGCCAAGCATCGGCAAGCTATCAGGGAACGACGGTCGTCTGCCCATCCAGAAGGTCGGAGAGTCAATGCGCAAGTTGGGAAAAGCTGACCGAGCGATCCACATCAGTTGATCTTTTCGCTTTTCGTTTGGTGCGGCATCCACTGGAGCGAATTCAGCCTGCCCAGCAATACGCACGCCGCCTTCCATACTGCTGATAACTACTTTTGCATCAACATCCATGACCGAATTGTTGATCTCAATACCTGGATCGGCAAACTCAACGTGATAACCCCGTTCTGCCATGAGCGGCATGCTCAAATCCGTACCTTTGAGAAGGCCTGGGCTCCACACGCCGAGGCACATGACAATGCATTCTGAGTGTAAAACCTCGCCGTCGCATTGGATCGCCCATCCAGTATCCTTTTTTGCAACGCGTCGTATGACCATCTTCTTGAATGAAGCACCCAAAGCTTCAGCCTTCGCCGCAAGAATTTTTGCCAAGCGGCCTGGGGATCGTACGCGCGCTTGGTCCTTGATGAGAATTGCGGCGTTAAACTCTGGGCTTAGTGCCGGCTCGATCATGGATAGTCGGTTGCGCCCTACGAGCTCTGTATCGGCGCCCATCTCAGTTCTGATCCGGTAATCCAGATCGTTCAAGTTCGCGCGACTACCATCCCGGAAAGCGTGGACATACATGCTATCGGTGATCAGCCCCTCATGCCCAGAACCACGCAGGTGCTTTTGATAGAGTTCGATAGACGGACCGCACAGCAGTGACATTGCTTCTGCGGCTTTTCGAACATGCTTTTCTTGACCAAGGCGAAGGAAACGCACACCCCAGGGAACCATTTTCAGGGCGACTCTCGGATCAACGGACAATGGTCGGCCGTACCCAAACAACAGCTTAGGAATTTTTTTCCAAGTTCCTGGAAGAGACTGTGGAATGACAGACCAGGGTGAAACAACACCGGCGTTGCCCATCGATGTCTCTTGGCCGGGTTCATTTCGATCAATCAACGTGACGGGCACGCCCCGTTCGAGCAACGAGAGCGCCGTGCAAATGCCGACGATGCCCGCGCCAAGTATAACTACGGGGGTTTCTGTGTTAGGCGGGAGCATTTGCACCACGGCGTGCGATCACCTGACTGAGTATCGCTGGAGCCGCAATGATCAACGCGACAAGGTCAGCCTGCAGCGAAGGTGCAATAAAGATCAATCCGGCCAACGCCATCAGGATGCGAAAAAGTGTGCCCATTGGGGCAAGCCAATAGCCGACCACAGCGGCAGACAGGGAAATGACACCTGCAATGCAACTAGCAGCAGTGTAGGAGAACTCCCAAAAATCAAAACCTGTCGAGGACACGAAGAGCAAAACAGGAGCGTAGACGAAGGCCATAGGGGCGATCACTTTGCCTAGGCCGAGCGTAAATGCAGAAATGCCCGTTCTAAATGGGTTTGAATTGGCAATCGCCGCTGCCGCATAGGCCGAGGTGCACACAGGCGGTGTGATCTCGGCCACAACGCCGTAGTAAAGCACGAACATGTGGCTTGCTATTGGTGGGATGCCCAGTTGCGCCAGAGCGGGTTGAGCTACTGAAACCAGCATGATGTAGAGCGCAGTTGTTGGAACCCCTGCGCCCATCAAAATACAGGCCAGTGCAATGAAAACGAGGCTAATGAAAAGCGTCAAATCCTCAACAGTGAAAAGCTCATAGGCGCCGAATTGAAACAGCCAGATCAGATCGTTGCCGAGGTTTGATGCGGCTTGCGTTACCATGAAACCAATGCGGAAGCCCACGCCGGTCGTATTAATCACACCAATGACAATACCGACAGCCGCTGACGCTGCGCCGACAGCGAGCGCATACTTAACACCGGTTTCGAACGTGTCGGCCATTTCGTTGATAGAAACACGCCGCTGCGGATTCAACGTAGCAACCGCTGCGCCTGCGATCAGAATGGCAGACATGGTAAGATCAAATCCGCCACCTCCGTATTTCCAGACGACAAAGGCAATAAAGGCTGCCGCATAAATGAGCGTCGCCGGCTCTTTCATGCGGCTCATTCCAGCAATAATGGCCAGTGAGATGCCGCAAAAGGCAGACATGTAGGGTGTATAGCCCGAAAACAGCACGACAAGCAGACCGACCAGCGGAACAATGTTCGCCCAACCATCGCGCCAGACTGCGCCCAACTGAGGCAGCGCATCACGGCTCAACCCTTTCAGACCGAGGCGGCGCGCCATCAAGTGAACAACGGCGAAAACACCAACATAATGCAGAAACGCCGGGAATATCGCAGCAATCACGATTGTCGTGTAAGGGACCTCCAGGAACTCGGCCATGATGAAGGCCGCCGCCCCCATAATCGGCGGTGTGATTTGTCCGCCTGCCGATGCTGCAGCTTCTACACCGCCCGCGAAATGTCCTGGATAACCCAGACGTTTCATGTTTGGGATCGTCAGTGCGCCCGTGGAAACCGTGTTTGCCACGGACGAGCCGGAGATCGTGCCGAAAAACGCCGACGAAACCACTGAAACTTTGGCCGGGCCGCCAGTATAGCGACCAGCAAGGATTGTAGCGTTATCGATGAAAAGTTGGCCGAGGCCTGTGCGTTGCGCGATCACGCCAAAGAGTACGAAGTGGAACACGATGGTCGAGACAACCCAAAGCGTGACGCCAAATATGCCCTCTTGCGGGAAATACATTGAAGACACGAAGGTGTTGAACTTGACCCCCGGATGCTGAAGCAGACCAGGGAAAACAGGCCCGAAGAGCGCATAGGAGATGAAAACGCTGATGATCAGCGGGAGGATCCAACCTAGCGTGCGTCGCGCGATGTCGAGAACAAGCAAAATTAGGATACAGCCAAAGAGCATGTCCCAACCGTTTGGATTGCCCATGCGAAACGTCATTTCCTCGACGCCGAGCCATTCGATGCCACGCCAGGCGAAGCCGAGATACAGCGCCGACATTACGCCCAGAATCATCAGAATAACGTCAAGATATGGAACGCCGCCCAAACGAAGCGCACCCGTGTTTAAGTCAAAGGACGTTTTCGTCTTCACCAGCGGATAAAACGAGTACGTCAGAATAAAAAGGCCCGATAGGTGCCAACCCATATGCCAATAATCCGGCGGGAGAGCGAAACCTGCCGTGAGGTAGTGGTACACAGCAAAGGTGAGAGCGATGTAGCGCAAGAACTTTCCGAATGCGGGTGTTACAGATCGCGTGGCGGCACCCTCGTCGTATTTTTCTTCGATCGCTGCGAGTTCCTCTTCGGATAACTCGCGCACGTCTTCTGATCGCGGATCGCTCATCGCGCGCCTCTTTTGTTCGGAAAGTACTATTGAAAATACGGGCGGCCAAAGCCGCCCGCTTAGGTTGGTATACTACTCCAGAAGGCCTGCTTCTTTGTAGAACTTCTCGGCGCCCGCATGGAGTGGCACGCCAAGCGCGGCAATGCCGTCAAGCGCTGTATCAGGCGTTATCTGTTTGCCTTTGGCGTGGCCGTTGTCGAGCAGTTTACGCGTATTGTCGTTCCAAAGCGCAGCGGTAATGCCGTAGACGAGTTCCTCGGAAAGGTCCGACGAAACAACAAGCAACGCGGACACCGCTGGTGTCTTCACATCATAGTCTACGCCCTCGTAAACACCTGCTGGAATTTTGGACGGGATATAAGCTGGAATCAGATCATTGATCTTCTTGAGGTCATCATCAGAGAAGCTATGCAGCTCCATCCCTTTGGTTGTTGCAAGTTGCACCATGGCAGAGACCGGCCAACCAGCAGCATAGAAATAAGCATCGAGCTGACCATCAGCGAGCCTCTCTGCAGACTGGCTGTTGTTCAGTTCCGCTTCTTCCATGTTGTCACGTGTGACGCCCCATTCGCCGAGCATCATCTCAACGGCAACTTGCGTACCCGATCCAGCTTGAGCGATACCGACGCGCTTACCTTCAAGGTCAGATAAGCTGCCGACGCTTGCGCCCTTCGGCAGCACAAGATGCAGGTCTTCTGGATAAAGATTTGCAACAATCCGCAGTTTCTCATGCGGTTTACCGTCAAACTTCCCTTCACCTAGGAACATCGAACGAGTCACATCGGCTGCGGCCATGCCGGCTTCAAGCTCACCGTTTTGCACCGCTGTATTGTTGAAAACAGACGCAGTTGTCGACTGGGCGATGGCAATCAATCCAGGAACGCCGCATTGGCCGCCTTCGTCGCATGGACGCGACCCGGGAGGGGCTGAAATCCCATTTGCGATTGTGCCTCCGATGGGAAAATATGTTCCGCCAGCACTACCGGTACCAATCCTGAAAAAGGTTGGATCAGCAGAAAAGGCTGTCCCTGCCGTCAGCGTGGCCGCCGTGGCAAGCGCCAGAATTTTCGAGAATTTGTTCATAATGCACTCCCTGTGAGCAGACTTCTAAAGTGAGTCATGAAAGGAGCGTAGACATCTCATACAATAAATACCAATTTTATTATTCTACATTTTCATAGATTTTAATTATAAGTGAATTCATGAATTTCAATCAGATCTCGACTTTTCAATCAGTGATGACCTCTGCGTCGCTTTCAGACGCAGCCAACAAGCTGGGTCGAACTCAGCCCGCAGTAAGTGCCGCAATCAAAGGCTTGGAAGATCAACTCGGTCTGCAATTGTTTGAGCGACGTGGACGCAAACTCATTCCCGTACCTGAGGCGCATTACCTGCTATCTGAAGCAGATGCGATTTTGGCTCAAATGAACCGAGTGCGCCAAACTATGAGAAGCTTGTCTGATGGGCAGGCAGGCTCACTGAAGGTGGCGGCAATGCCCGGGCCAGTCTCAATGATCTTTCCCAAGTTCATTGCTTCTAAGGTGAGTAGCTCGAGCGCCGTATCGGTTTCGATACAGGCGCGCACGTCTAAACAGATTCAGGAACTGGCGCGCGCGCAATCCATCGACTTCGGCTTTGCTGATGCCCCAGACGATCAAGTGGTCGCAAATCTTATTAACACTGTCACTATCACTGCGGATTGCCCCGTGGCATTACCGATCAACCATAGACTGGCAAGTAAGTCGAAGGTCACCTTCGCCGACCTCGAAGATGAACCTATGGGCGCGTTGCCAGCGTCACACCGTCAGTCAATGGCGCTATCGAGACGATTTGCTGAAGAGGGTATCGTACACAGATGTACAGTGGAAAGTCAGACATTCTTACCTCTGCTTCAGTTTGTGTCGGCCAATCAATGCTGTTCAGTGCTCGATCCTTTATCGGTCTTTCTTGTCGACCCTGATGCGCCTATGGTTGATGGCATTACGGTTCGTCCCATGGTCGATCCGATCCGCTATCATTACGCAATCTACTGGCCGCGCTACCGTCCGATCTCTGTTTTTGCCAACGCGCTGCTTGAGGCATGGCAAACAGAAGTCATGACCTTGCTAACTAATGCAGGTTTTAATCCAAAGCTTGAGCCAGCAGGCTGATCACAAGGATAGTAATCACGACCAACGCCATGAATTCCGAGCATATCAGTTTAAGGCACTTTCGGGTCTTCTTCGTCCTCTTCATCGGACTTGTAGTACATCTGCCCCATGCCTGCTGAAGATAGGCCCACTTCACGCAGTGCCGCCTGGTCATCACTATCAATATCCGCGTTCATTTTGTCGTCTGTGTGATGCTCGCCTACTTCGTCTTCGATGAGGCGTTTTCTATGCTTCAGACCGACAATTGCCACGACGATAACCAATATGACGACGATCGCGCCTAGGATTGAAGAGACGTTGAAGAACACGAACTTGAAGAATTCTGTTTCACGCATTCTCAGGCCCCTTTAAAGTTTACGCCGCTCTCGAGCTCTACGGCTTTTTGCATCGCAAGTTTCTCCTCACGAGCGCGCTTCATTCGACCATATTGAGCGACCGCAATACCACCGATGATGATAGCAGCACCGGGTATCAAGCCGTCACCAGGATCTTCGCCCAGAAGAAGCATTGCGATCGTAATAGCCGCTAAAGGCGAAAAAGAAGTTGCCAAAGCGACATCGCCGGAACGCGCATATTTCAGACCAAGATTCCACGCAAATTGACCGACTATGATTACGATGATCGCATAGACCCAGATCCACTTCAGTACGGCTGGTGCGAAGAGATCCTGAAAGTGATACGGTCCGAAAAGATAAATCGCCCAGAAAAAGTAGACTGTTGTGCCCAGGAGCGTTCGGTAGATCGAGAAAATACCAAGCGGTACACCCTTCAGTCCAATTCGTGTAACAAGCGTTGATGCGATGAAAGACAGTGTCGCGAGAAACGCAGCGACCTCACCCTTACCGAACGTCAGGCTTGCTCCGTCGCCTTTAAGCGCAATCATAATTACAGCGCCTACGAGAGCGATAAGACCGCCTGCCAGTGCCCATGGGTCCAATTCCTCACGAAGAAAGAACACAGAAGCAAGCAAGAATAATGGCGGGTCTATACGCCCGATCAAAACGACATTGGTCACCGTAGTATATTCAAGGGCAAAAAAGAAAAGTCCCGGCGTTAAAGCGGATGACAATACCGCCGAAGCCGTAAGATAGCCCCACTGCTTTTTGGTAAGTTTTCTAAGATTTTCGCGCGTCCAGTCTTTGTGGAAGAAGAAAATCATCGGCACCAACGAAATAAGAGAGCCAAGGAAAAGCAGATTGCAAAAGGTTATCGGGTTGCGTCCGTAGATCAGGTTCTGTTGACCAACATCGACAAGCGCCGTGATTATAGAATTAGAAGACGCGTAAATCAGTACTGCTGTCCACGCCAACACAATTCCGAGAGTATACTTTTGCGTCGTTGCTACTGCTGTATCTGTTTGGGCCACGTGTCTGTTCTTCCCCGTTTTGACCTATAAAATAACTTCCAGCGCCAATATCAATTGCCTTTGATTGTTATCGTTCCTGCCATAGCTTTGTTGATTGTTTGAAACCGGGCCAGATTTTCCTCCGCAACAGTTTTCACATGCCGCAGCAACGCTGCTTGTGTTTGTTGAACCTTTGTGACCGCACTTATCGGACCAACAGGGTTGGGCTCGATCCAAATTCCGGCCGTTTTGTGACTCAGCTGGAGCATGGAGCGCGCTTCAGCATACGCCGCTTCTTGCAACTGACGAGCAACATCGTTGCTGATTGCAAAACTCTGCGCAGCGACGCCAAATCCGCGGAACATCATCGACAGTGGCGTTATTCCCTGAATTTCGAGTGCAAGACGCGCCAAGTCGTTTGGCTCGTTCTTCAATTCGTTTTGACTATTCTTCGCCATGTCCCGCTCTTTCACTTTCGAAATGAACAAGTGTTTTTGTACCTTGGGCCCAAGGCGGACCTCAGTCGAGAATTCTCGGTCTCGTTTGCCATCCTGTTCAATACATTCGGCTTGGCTTTGCATTGGTCACTTCCTACTTCGTTAAGCGACAATTCGTAGTCTTTGCACGAACTGAGCATGTGCGTTGCTGGTTGTGGCACGGAAAATGTGGAGAGGTTCCTTGTTACATTGAAATAAATTATGTCGATCCATTCCATTGCCTTAAACAATGGTTGCGCTTCAATAGTGGTGATACTTTGAATTGATGCAAAAAACGAAAACACAATTTGTTGTGTTTGTTGAGAGCTGGATTAGAACGTAATGACACAGAGTCTGGAAGAGAGACTTGCTCCGATCATCGCAAAGTATGAAGAGACGCATACGCATCATTATTTGCGCGTATCCAAGTTTCTCGATCGAATTGGACAAATGGACCAACGCCCGAAACCGGGTGATCGTGCCCCTGATTTTGCTCTACCAGCGCACGATGGCTCTGTAATAAAATTATCTGACCTACTGCGCGAACGCCCAATCGTCGTTGTCTTCATTCGAGGCAAATGGTGTCCGTATTGCCATGAACAAGTTAGAGCGTTGAGCGATGCCGCTCCTGAATATGAAAAATCCGGTATCGGCGTACTTGCGATCACACCGGAAATCGGCGGGCGTGCTGCGGAGTTATCTGCAGAGTTAGCGCTGCCGTTCCCGGTGTTGTCGGACTTGGATTCAGGAGTGGCTCTGTCTTATGGATGTTTGTATCCAGTCCCTCCCGAAGAACGAGAATTTCTTGTGTCAAACGGTGTGGATTTAAAAGACCTCTACGGTTCAGGCGCTTGGTTTATGCCAGTTTCAAGTGCTTTCGGCGTAGGTTCTGATGGCTTCGTCAAGTCTGTGTTCGGCGACGCAGATCCGCGCGTGCGTCCAGAACCCGATGCCATCTTATCGTCAATGACGTCATCAGGCGCGAAAGACTGAGCTCGCAGCAAACGCGAAAATGACTGTACCGTGCTCGATACCGGGCGTCCGCGTGCTTCGGCCAATCCGACATAGCGGGTTAACTCAAGATCAGCCAAAGGCCGAGTTATGAGGCCAGGAATAGTTTCCTCGTGATCCCCAACCATTGTAAGGCCAACCTCTGCCTGACAGAGAACCTGTGTCTCGGTAGAGCGAGTCGCACGATGGCGTGGCGTAAATTCACCATCCAGTTCGCGAAGTGCAGAAATCAACTTTGCGTGCGCGGAGGAGCCCACGAGCTCGATCCATGGATGCTCGACCAATTGCTTCAAAGATACGCTACTTTGCGCTGCGAGTGGGTCTTGTTCAGTCATCAGAACGAGAAAACGTTCCTTGTACACTGGGAAGAAACGGATTCGGTCAGGATAGGCTGCGATTTCCTCCACCAGGGCCATGTGTAACGCCCCTTCTTTCAAACTGTCGAGTAAGTCAGAGTCAGAGCCACCTTCAACATGAATTTCGAGTCCGTCGGACAACGCGCATGCGTTCTTAAGCGGACCAAGAAGCGCTGACTTTCGCACTACATCGGACACACCAAAATTGAGCGGCACACGTTCTCCATCTGAGATTTCCTGTGCTAATCGGCTAGCCGCGCAACTACTTTCATAGACTTGCACTAGAAACGGTAGAACCATTTGTCCAAGCTGCGTAAGATGCGTGTTTGCACGCTCTCTATGAACGAGCGGACCGCCCATTTCTTCCTCAAGCTTGCGGATCGAATTGGTTAGTGTCGGCTGCGTGATGTTGCAAGCCTTTGCTGCATGAGTGAAGTTAAGTGTCTCACTTAGCGCAATAAAGTAACGAACTTGCCGTAACTCCATGTACGTCGTCTCCTTGTCTTGCCAACACCTTACACCACGTGGTTCTTATGCAAATCACCTTTTTCGGTGGGTAAGTCGTTGTGATCCAGTAAGAATGCTCCTCAAAAGAGAATGCACCTTTACCATGACTTGGGGTTGGGGCGGTCTCTATGTTGTACTGGTTTCGCTGTACGACCCCATTCCATTAAAAAGATCGTGATCCAAGATGGATTGCTGCATTCTGGGAATTGCCTCTGGGCTAGGCTTGGCCAACACGTTCGCCAATGAGAAAGCCCCAAGTGCCTATAACACCAGCGCGCCATTCACTGCGGGACAAGCGCCTGCCGCTGAAACTGATACTAAGCGACTGTCGAATGTTCCGAACCTAGCGATGCTTCCCTAATCTGAAGGTCCCTTGGTTCGCTTAGAACATGCTCCCGCTCAAACGCTCCAGAAAAAGCTGCAGGAAAGTTTAATGTCGTTACAGCAGTCGCGATGAACGCGGCAAAAAGTAGTTTCATAGATTTTGGTCCTGTCTAAGAGCAGCCGTGAGTGGTGGCGTTCGTTGGCGTATACATTGGCCAAAAGCTTCGCGTCTAACAGGTCATCTCGAGTTATTGTAACCATTCAAGAAAGATATGGTTGATCTGAAACCGTTGCTCACAATCTGATCTGTGTTTCTTCTCAGATTATCCCGATCAACGAAAGAACCCGCGAAATCATTCACTTAAAACAACACACAACTGTTGAACAAAATTAATGTCAGGCAATTCCGACGTCTACAAATCCGCAGAAAAAATGTCACTAGCGAGCCATGCGAACGCCTGTTTGTGGGTCAAAGACATGCAAAGCGTCACTCTCCGCAGAAAAATGGATCGTGGTGCCAGGCTCGATTGCGCGCACGCCTTTCTGACTTATGGTGATCTCGTCTCCGGTCGTTTCGAGCCGTCCATGTAGCAACGTGTTTGCACCTAGGGGTTCTGTGAGTTGAACTTTGACCGGAAAAGCACCGACGTCGTCCTGGACAAAGTGTTCTGGTCTAACACCAAGTTTCACCTGTCCGTCAGACAGTGATGTCGTTAATACTGTTTGCTCACCTACCTTAATCCTTCCATCCTCTAAGTTCGCGTCAAACATGTTCATCGCCGGACTGCCAATAAACTGGGCTGCAAAAATCGTGTTTGGTTTCTCATACACTTCGAGTGGCGTTCCAATCTGTTCTGCAACTCCGCCATTCATTACGATCATGCGGTCCGCCATGGTCATCGCCTCGACCTGGTCATGCGTGACATAAAGCGCGGTTATACCCAGTTGCGATTGCAACTCTTTGATCTCAAGGCGCATTTGCACGCGGAGTTTTGCATCTAGGTTAGACAACGGCTCATCAAAGAGAAAAACAGCAGGTTCACGAACAATGGCACGGCCCATGGCAACTCTTTGTCGTTGACCACCGGAAAGCTGTCGAGGTTTGCGATCAAGCAGAGGCGACAACTGCAAGAGTTCCGCCGCCTGTTCGACTTTGGAATTGATCTCGGCCTTGGCAAGCCTTGCGATCTTAAGACCGTAGCCCATATTCTGGCGCACCGACATGTGGGGATAGAGCGCATAGTTCTGGAACACCATTGCAATGTCGCGGTCCATCGGCTCTTTCTCATTAGCCCGTTCGCTGCCGATCATAACCTCGCCTGAGGTCACGGTTTCCAAACCTGCCACCATGCGCAAAAGTGTTGATTTTCCACAGCCAGATGGGCCGACAATGACGATAAACTCGCCATCTTCGATCTCGATATCGATGCCATGGATTACGTCTGTTGGACCGAAACTCTTGGTGACGTTTTTAAGTTTGACTGTGGCCATGATCTATTTCTCGCTATCGACAAGTCCACGGACGAACAGCCGCTGCATGGAAACCACTACGATGACAGGTGGGATCATCGCCAAAATTGAAGTCGCCATGATCACCGGCCATTCAGCAACGTCGTCGCCAGACGGGAACATTTGTTTAATGCCCATTACAATGGTGTTCATTTCAGGATCAGTCGTGATCAACAGTGGCCAGAGATACTGGTTCCAGCCAAAAATGAAGAGGATGACAAACAGCGCAGCAATGTTGGTTCGGCTCATCGGTACGACGATGTCGATGAAAAAACGCATGGGCGAAGCGCCATCAACACGCGCAGCCTCGGCCAGCTCATCAGGGATGGTGAGGAAAAACTGCCGGAAGAGGAACGTGGCCGTTGCCGAGGCAATCAGTGGGAATATCAAGCCATAGTAGCTGTTGAGCATGCCAAAGCCAGCAACGACTTCGAATGTGGGCACAATGCGCACCTCAACCGGCAACATCAGGGTCAGGAAAATCAGCCAGAAAAAGGTGATACGGCCGGGGAAGCGGAAGTAAACAATCGCAAACGCCGAAAGAAGTGAGATGATGATCTTGCCCACTGCTATACCAACTGCCATCACAAGACTATTAAGCAACATGGTTGCGACAGGCACATTAACGCCTGAAAACAGCGCTGCCTTGTAGTTCTCCCAAAAGCGATCGCCCGGCCATATGGGCATGGGTGGGCTTACGATTTCCGGTTGCGAGACCGTCGAGGCCACAAAAGCCAACCAGATTGGAAAGAAGATCACGAGTACACCAAAAATCATAAAGACATGAGTGAGCCAGAGGCCCGCCCCACGTTTTTCGACCATGCCGTGAACCTCATGCGCCATTAGTAGTGCACTCGCTTTTCGATGTACTTGAACTGAACTACTGTCAGCAAACCAACGACAATCAAGAGGATCACTGATTGGGCGGAAGAGGAGCCCAAGTCTTGGCCAACAAACCCGTCCGAGAAGACCTTGTAGACAAGAATAGTGGTCGTCTGTTGTGGCCCGCCCGCGGTGATAGTGTGGATCACGCCAAAGGTCTCAAAGAATGCGTAGACAATGTTGACCACAAGAAGAAAGAATGTGGTTGGCGAAAGTAGCGGTAAGACTATCGTGAAAAAACGACGCCAGAACCTCGCGCCGTCAATCGCTGCAGCTTCTATTACCGAGCGCGGAACAGATTGCAGAGCAGCGAAGAAGAATAGGAAGTTATAGCTGATCCGTCCCCATGCAGAGGCAACGACAACCAGACCCATGGCCTCTCCCCCGTTCAGCACGTGGTTCCAGTCATAGCCCAGTTGCCCTAGGTACCACGAAACAACGCCGACACGAGTGTTGAACATAAATAGCCAGAGCACGCCCGCTACCGCAGGCGCTACTGCATAAGGCCAAATGAGTAGCGTACGGTAAACGCCTGAACCTTTGATCAACCTATCCGCAAGTACGGCAAGAAACAGTGCAGGAACCATTGAACAAAGCGTGACAAGGATTGAAAAAACGGCCGTCGTTAAAAACGACGCGCGATAGAATTTGTCGCCAAGCAGAAATTCGAAATTTCCAAAGCCTACGAACTGCGCTGAAAGTCCGAATGGGTCGGGAATAAACAACGATTGCCAGATTGCTTGGGTCGCCGGATAGAAAAAGAAAACCGCAGATATCAGGACCTGCGGAGCAATCAGCAGAAGCGGCAGGATCCACCCTCTAAAAGTAACGCGTTTATCCACGAGAAATGCTCATAGGCGAGCCATTCGGCTCGCCTAAGTTTCTTTGCTATTATTTGTTAGCGGACTCAAATCTACGCAGGAGTGTGTCGCCACGTTCTTTCGCGCTGTCCATCGCCTCCTGAGCAGTCTTGTCGCCCGACCAGATCGCCTCAAGCTCTTCATCGATGATGCCGCGGATCTGATCGAAAGAGCCAAGCCGCAAACCTTTAGAGTTTGGCGTTGGTTGCTTTGCTGTCATTTGAATAACCGCAATATCTGTGCCCGGATTTTTGTCGTAAAAGCCTTGCGATTTAGTCAAAGCACCAGCTTCAAGCGTGATAGGAAGATATCCGGTGTTCTGGTGCCAGGATGCCTGCACGTTAGAAGTCGACAGGAAGCTCAGGAATTCACCGACCCCTTTGTATTCTTCGGCCTCGTGGCCCTCCAGAACCCAAAGTGACGCGCCACCGATGATGGTGTTTTGCGGCTCTTCAGTGACCGCTTTCCAATAGGGCAGAGGACGTACTTCGAATTCAAAGTCTGCCTCAGAGCTTATGCCTGCATAACCGGCTGAACTTTCCGTGAAGAGCGCGCATTCACCAGCGCGGAAGTTTGCACCACCTTCGTTGCGACGACCTGTGTAGATAAATTTGCCGTCCTTTGCCCATTCACCCATGGCTGTAAGGTGGGCAACCTGCGCCGGACCGTTTAAAGAAAGCTCGGTGTCCAAACCAGCAAACCCGTTATCTTTGGTGGCAAATGGCACGTCATGGTAGGCCGAGAAGTTCTCTAGGTGTATCCAGCTTTGCCATGCGGTCACCAATGGGCACTCTTCGCCGCCGGCCTTCAGCGCATCCAAAACATCGCTTACCTGCTCCCAGGTCGACATGTCTGTGTCAGGATCAACGCCCGCCGCAGACATTGCATCGCGGTTCACCCAAAGCACTGGTGTGGACGAGTTAAACGGTAGCGACAGCATCTCGCCGTCCGTCGTAGTATAGTATCCTTTGACCGAACCAATATAGGCCGATGGATCAAAGTCAGCGCCGCTTTCGGCCATCACTTCATGAACCGGCTTGATGGCACCCTTGGCCGACATCATAGTTGCCGTTCCCACCTCGAACACCATCAAGATATGGGGCTGCTCACTTGCCCGGAATGCGGCAATTCCAGCATTCAATGTCTCGGAATAATTGCCTTTGTGGCTTTCAACGACAACATAGTCGCTTTGGCTGGCATTGAATTCATCGACCTGGGCTGTAACGAGCTCACCAAGACGACCGGTGAAGGCATGCCAGAATTCAATTTCGGTGGCGGCGGAAGCCGTGACTGGCGTCAACAACGTTCCGGACAGGGCCAAGCCTGCAAGTAAAGAGTTCTTCATATTTCCTCCCGTTTTATCAAGGACCATAAGTCTTGAAAATGTACTCAAATAAGAACTGGCAGATCACTGAGATAGGAAAACGATACACGCAGGTTTTGAATTATCAAGCACCTAGGACCTATCTTTATTGACTTGAAACCTGAGTCTGCATGGCCTTTCGATGCGACAGGTGTGGTGGCGACAGCAATCCTAAAGACAATGTTTTAGAACGTGATCGGCGGTCGCGACGCTGTATACGAAATCACCGAGCGCTTGTTCCTATTTCTGGTGTGGTAGTAGCAATGTGTTGCGTTATATTATAACGAAATTTAAAGTGTCTTTGAATTCCGATTAGGAGCCTCGCATGGGCAAGCGTGGAGAGATTACGCAAGAAAAAATATTGTCGGTTTTGAAAGCGAAAGGCGTTGCGCTTTCCGCATACGATATTTTGGACGAATTACGCGAAGGAAGTCCGAAGATCGCGCCGCCAACAATCTATCGCGCTCTGAAGGTGCTGGTCGACCAAGGGCATGTGCATCGCCTTGAATCTCTTAATGCTTTCATTGCTTCAACCGGAAAGACCCAAGATCAGGCATCCATAATGTCGATCTGCGACGACTGCGGCATCGTTGAAGAGAATGTTGCGCCTAAACTGGTCAATGATCTCTCTGGTATCCTTGGCAAAACCGGGTTCGAAGCGCACCATCATGTAATTGAGGTGCACGGGCGCTGTGCATCTTGCGATGACGAAGGCGCAGCTTCGTGACACAGAGGAATACGAGTTTCCGCCTGATTCTAGCAGGCGCAGCGCAGAGACTAGCAGTTGCTGGTTTGATTATCCTTATTCTGTGGCTCGGTTTCTTTTGGGCAACTTCTTCTCCGGGGGCCCTATGACTCCGGCTCTCTCGTTCCAAAACCTGACCTTAGGCTATGATCGTCTTCCTGCAGTGCATCAGCTTGAGACGGAGATTGTGGAGGGTTCACTGACAGCAATTGTTGGTCCCAATGGCGCAGGGAAATCGACCCTTTTAAAGGGTGTGACTGGGGCGCTTGCTCCTCTGGAAGGCCAGATTGAAATCAGCGGCTTTGATGACGAAGAAATCGCTTATCTGCCGCAACAATCGGACATCGATCGCTCGTTTCCAATTACGGTATTTGATTTGGTTGCTATGGGGCTGTGGCGAGAGGTCGGATCGTTCGGTTGGCTCCGTCGTGGGCAAAGGTCTCGCGTAGATGCGGCTATCGCGGCGGTTGGACTTACAGGACTAGAAAGCCGTCCAATAGGTTCTCTGTCTGGCGGGCAGATGCAACGCGTGCTCTTTGCGCGTCTGCTCTTGCAGGACGCCAAACTGGTTCTTTTAGATGAGCCGTTCACCGCTATAGATGCGCGCACGATGGCCGATCTGATCGAAGTTGTGCGGAATTGGCATAGTGAAGGTCGAACAGTTCTTGCGGTCTTACATGACCATGAAACAGTCAACTCGCATTTTCCGCAGACCCTCATGTTAGCGCGCGAACTGGTCGCACACGGACCGACCGGTCAAGTTTTGACCTCAGAGAACCAAATGCGCGCGCGTCAGATGTGCGAAGCCTGTGCAAGCACGCCCCATGTGTGTGGGAAAGATGCAGCATGATCTGGGAAGCCATATTTGAACCCTTTGCGGATTTTGGATTCATGCGACGGGCTCTGCTTGGCTGTCTTGCCATTTCGATAGGAGCTACACCGGTCGGAGTGTTTTTGATGCTGCGACGGATGAGCCTAACCGGCGATGCAATGGCACACGCGATCCTGCCTGGTGCCGCAATTGGTTACTTAGTGTCCGGTTTGTCCCTTGGAGCAATGACAATCGGCGGATTGATCGCGGGTATGGTCGTTGCGCTTGCTTCAGGTTTTATAGCTAGAGTGACGGCCCTTCGCGAAGATGCGAGCCTTGCGGCATTTTACCTTATTTCACTGGCACTTGGAGTATTGATCGTCTCAACCCGTGGCAGCAATGTGGACCTCATGCACGTGCTATTCGGCACTGTTTTGGCCCTCGACAACGCCGCACTCATCCTGCTCTGCTCAATCGCCAGCGTTTCGATATTGGTACTGGCCGTCCTGTTCCGTCCGCTAGTGATGGAGTGCGCAGACCCTCAGTTTCTGCGATCCGTTAGTAAATTAAGCGCGGTGACGCATCTGACGTTTCTTGCACTTGTTGTAATGAATCTTGTCGCGGGTTTTCATGCACTTGGAACACTAATGGCCGTAGGGATCATGATCCTTCCCGCAGCGGCTGGGAGGTTTTGGTCAGCGAGTATCGGGGGTCTTCTCATCGTCGCATTCGCCGTTGCCGCTCTGTCTAGCGTCGCAGGCCTGCTTCTATCGTATCACTTCTCTCTTCCGTCAGGTCCAGCGATCATCCTCGTTGCGGGCATCGCATACGGCCTGTCTGTCGTTTTCGGCCCAGTTGGAGGGCTTGTCGCTCAAAACCTGCCACGCCGTTATTTTGAAACCTGAAAGGACAATGAATGCGTTCTCGTAAACTACTACTAACATCCGCCGCATCGCTGGTTGCTGCCTCCATTGCGTTGCCCGGCACGGCTCAGGCGGACGAACCCATCAAAGTCGTCGCCACCTTTTCGATCCTCGGCGACATGGTAAACCAGATTGGTGGAGATAAAATTGAATTAGTCACGTTGGTAGGCCCGGACGGCGACGCTCATGTCTATCAACCTACGCCACAGGCGGCCAAAGCCGTCAGCGAGGCTGACGTTCTCATCCTGAACGGTCTCGAGTTTGAAGGTTGGTTGGAACGACTTACAGAGGCGGCATCCTTCGATGGTGCCTTGGTTGTGGCGACTAAAGGTGTCGATGCCATAGCGTTTGATGAGCATGGTGAAGAGGGTCACGACGATCATGACGATCATGATGACCACGCGGAAGACAAACACAGTGATCACGATGAACATGACCACGGCGATGAGCATGCCGGACATGATGATCACGAAGATCACAAAGACGAACATGCCGACCATGATGATCATGGCGATGACCATGCCGGTCACGATCACGGTGCCTTTGATCCGCATGCATGGCAGAGCGTCGACAACGCCATGATATATGTTGATAATATCGCTGAAGGGCTAGCTAAATCAGACCCCGAAAATGCAGGCGCGTTCTACACAAATCGCGCAGCTTACGTGACAGAGCTTGAAGCGTTGGAATCCGAAATCGTTGAGATGATGGGGGATCTGCCCGAGGAAAAGCGCACTGTTGTGACGTCCCATGACGCGTTTGGTTACTTTGCTGACCATTACGGCCTTAGATTTGAAGCGCCACAAGGCTTAAGCACGGAAAGCGAACCCTCAGCGGCGGATGTGGCTGAATTGATCACACAGATCCGCGACGAGAAAATTTCTGCCGTGTTTGTTGAGACCATCACTGACAACCGTTTGATCGAACAGATTGCAAACGAAACTGGTGCAGCGATTGGCGGTACACTCTATTCGGACGCGCTGTCGGACGAGGATGGCCCAGCGTCAACCTACATCGATATGATGCGGCACAATGCAACGACACTTTCGAGCGCGCTCGGCAGCTAAGATGAGCGATTCACGTGTCCCAGTTACGGTGCTGACAGGTTTTTTGGGTGCGGGCAAAACCACATTACTCAATGGTATCCTGTCAGACAGTTCTTCGGGGCGCGTGGCCGTAATTGTTAATGAGTTTGGCGAGGCAGGGTTGGATCATGATCTGATTGAAGAAAGCAGCGAAGAAGTCGTGTTACTTTCTTCGGGCTGTCTTTGCTGTTCTGTACGGGGTGATCTTTCACAGACCATGATGCGACTAATTGATCGGCGCGAAACAGGTGATTTGTTTTTCGATCGCGTGGTAATCGAAACTACTGGCCTAGCAGACCCCGGACCTATCTTGCAAACCATGCTTGTGGATCGCGATCTCGCCGAAGCTACCCGCATGGACGGCGTCGTAACTGTCGCCGATGCCTTCAACGGACCGGCAACGCTGGACGAGCAATTCGAAGCAGTTTCCCAAGCCGCGATGGCAGATTTGATCGTTTTGAGCAAAACTGATCTCGTGCAGCCCGAGCAAGTTAAACACTTCAAAAAACGCCTGCGAGGGCTAAATCCGACGGCTCCGATCCTAGACACAGCACGCATAACAGAGCTGTCTGGAAAAATCTGGGGCTTAAGCGGTATCCGCAAAGGCGTTCAACAAGCTGAAGCGCTGCATTGGATGGTCCATCGCCAACCATCCGATGATCCTCTGAGCAATCTCTCTGGACCTGCGCGAGAAAAGACAGCGCCCGTTCCATTTTCCCGGCACGATAGTCGGATAGGCACAGCTTCTATAGTAGTTGACGAGCCACTTACTGACGAGGTTTTTGATAACTGGTTGAACACACTTATCGGTTTGCGTGGGAAGGATATCTTGCGCGTTAAAGGCATCGTTTTTCTAGAGGACATGGAAGCACCGTTTGTGTTTCACGGTGTGCAGCACATTTTTGACCCGCCGCTTCCGATCGAAAACTGGCGAGGCGAAGATCGACGTAGTCGGATCGTAGTTATCGCACGAGATATCAGCAGACCTGAACTTCAGCGCAGCTTGGACGCATTACGCGTTCCACGAGCTGAGAAAGACAACGAAACCGTTTCACAATCGCTAACCACGTCTTAGGGCATGGACGGAGCAACCACCCTAATAGGTTGTCGTCTCGGGTCCTTTCAAAAACCAAGATTACGATCAATTGCAACGCTGTTATCAACAGCACCTACTGACGCGTTAGCGTTTAACGCCAGGAAGCGGACTCCGCATTGAACGTATCGATGTCCGTAAGCGGTTCAAGGCAATGCTGTGAAATGCGGCGGTGGCGGTGTTTTCAGACGAATGCGAACCAATCTCTGTTTGCACAGTGACGGTGTCGCTTATGCCGCGCACAAGCTGTCCAGCACCAATTCCCTGGGCCGCTTTTGAACAAGGTTTCTGTAATAGGCAATCCTGATTGCGTCAGAAAGTACCTCGTCTCAAAAGGCGCCTTGCTGGCCCAAAGCTGCCTTTGGAAAGCGGTCTTCATCGCTGTCGTGCGGCCCGTCGCAGCTGCCATTCGCTGCAACAGTTAAATGACTGTGTCAGTTAACTTATAGTTTGCGGACAAAGTTGCCGTTGAACAGTCTCTTTTTTCATGCCCTAAACTCGAGATGGCTAAACGCAATCCAATGGACATCGTCGCGGTCAAAACGAAGTTAAGAGGCGCGTCTGGAAAGGCTCGAGGTTCAAGTAAGACTATCAGCTTCGAGAATGCAGTCCCAGCAGGTTACTCGAGCTTTCTACGTGAAGTAGGCAGCGGAACCATCGGGCAAGTGTTTTTCAATATCTCCGACAAACCGGACATTCGTTGAAGCGAATTTTGGGTCCATTTATAGTCTAAGCGTCAAGCTTTCTATCTTTCAAACTCACTTACCCATCACCATCGTCCACCAGATTTTACCGTTGTTTTCTTGAAGCCAGGAAAATCCCATATCGCGTGCATCTGGCGCGAGGATCACGTCGCGGGTAGACGGCTCTTCCATCCAGGCTGCAAGGGTTTCAAGCTCAGTCTCGTAGGTTTCTGAGATATTCTCACCAACTAGCTCACCCGAGTAGCCGACGCGTTTGATCCGATCAATCGGTGATGAGCCGTCGGAGCCAAAGTGCCATGGCCGATTTTGCAACGACATATCGCGCGAGTGCGTAGCTGCAGCCGCATTCAGTTGCGAGTTTAGCGAAACGGGTGGATGCCCAGCCGCTTCACGCAATGAATTTACGGAATCGAGCATACGAAACTGAATTTGCGACGTCTGCCCAGCGCGAATCTTGTAAATTTTCGGCTCTGGTCCGCCACCAAAGGTTTCCTGAGGTGGCGCTGCACAAGCCGCGAGCAGAAATAGAACTGGTAAAAGAAAACTGACTGCGCGCATCATCTTGCCGTCTGCCCCTTGGATAGCTGTCGACCCCGTTTATCGTGCCCCGTTGTGCAATTCAAATCACACAAGATTGGCTCTTGCAGAAAGCTGCTGGTTTAATTTGCTACTGCGTCTTTTGGGCAATATGCTCTGCTTGCAACCAATTTTGTGGATCGGGACGCGAGCTATGACAAGAAAACCCAAAAATCAGGTAAGTCGACGCGGCTTTTTGGCGGGAACAGCAGCCACACTTGGCGCACCCGCGCTGGCGCAGAGCGTTGATCTGGCAAACTCGGTTGAGATCGAAAAGGACATCACCGATTCTGTTCAGCGCAATATTTCCAGCTTCAGAAGCCAGGATTGGCAGCCTTATTTTTCCAACCTCAATAATGGTGCGATCCTTGTCGATATCTCCTCGCGCGCTCTGCACTTTTGGGGACCGGACGGCGAGACCTATAACCTTTATCCTACCAGTGTTCCGATGAGCGAAGAGCTAACGCGGCGCGGAAGAACCAAGGTGGTGCGTAAAGTTGTTGGTCCTGATTGGCGCCCGACGCCTTCTATGTTGAAACGCAACCCTGATTGGCCGCCCTATGTACCACCAGGGCCGGATAATCCGCTTGGTACACACGCACTTTACCTAAGCTGGACCTATTACCGAATTCACGGCACGCACGACACACGTAAGATCGGACGGCGATCATCAAACGGCTGCATCGGCCTCTACAACGAGCATATCGAACAGCTTTTCGCTAACACCAATGTCGGCACTCAGGTTCTTCTGATTTAGCGCGAGAGGAGCGTCATGAGGCAAATCATCTTGGCTTTGGGTGTCGTATGCCTCTCTGCGCCTGGAATTGCGGAAGAAGAAGCCGCCAAAGAAGAAGAGAAGCGCCCTAAAATCACCAGAGAACAGATCGCTCAAGATGCGATTGAAAGCTCGTCATCCGACGGCGTATGGGTGCCCATGATTTTTCTTTCGGTGGTGACGTCGCTGGTCGCGCTTAACTAAAAGCGTTTTTAGCGCAGCCAACCACTTAAATTTTGCTCAACAATTTCTGTAAGTGCGGCGATGTGGCCGTCGGAGTCGTTGAGACAAGGAATATAAAGAAACTTATCACCGCCCGCTTCTTCATAACTCTCCTTGATCTCTTCGTTGATCTCTTCGAGCGTCTCGATGCAGTCAGACGAGAAAGCCGGCGCAATCACAGCAATATTACGTTTGCCCTCTTCAGCAAGTTTGGCCACGTGCTCAACGGTATAAGGGCGCAACCATTCTTCGGGGCCAAAGACAGATTGGAACGTAGTCACAATCTGCGTCTCATCCCAACCTAAACGCTCCCGCAAAAGGCGCGTCGTCTTCTGACACTGGCAGTGATAAGGATCGCCCTGTTTCAGATAACGCTGCGGCATGCCGTGATAGGAAACAACAAGAACTTCGGGGCGCTCGTCAGTCTCGTCATAGGCTTTCTCCACAGACTGCGCCAAGGCCTCAATATACAGCGGATGCTCAAAATAGGGCTCCACTACACGCGCAATCGGTTGATAGGTCTCTTCCATCAAAGCGCGAAAAAACTGATCGTTGGCCGTGGCTGATGTAGCGCCAGCGTAATGCGGATAAAGCGGGAAAAACAGGATACGGGTGCAGCCGGCCTCTACCATTTTCCGCACTTTGGACTTGGTCGAAGGGTTGCCGTAACGCATGCAGAAATCAACCATGATCTGATCGCCATGACGTTTCTGCAATGACTTAGACAGCTTCTCTGTCTGATCCCGCGTAATCGTCATCAGCGGGCTCTCATTCTTTTCCTTGTTCCAGATGGATTTGTACGCCTCGCCACTTGTAAACGGGCGTTTGCTCAAAATCACCAGCTGCAACAGAGGCTGCCAAAGCCATGGAGAGTAGTCGATTACCCGACGGTCGGAGAGAAACTCGTTCAGATAGCGACGCATCGACCAGTAATCATAGTTATCTGGCGTGCCGAGATTTGCCAGCAAAATGCCGGTCTTCGCCATGGGTATCTCCGGATGGTCGCTTGGCGTATGTACCGGACATAACTGGGTTTTGTCTTGCGCGTCGAACATTTTCTAAACCGATCTATTCCACTAGCTGGACGACTGTCAGATAAATCTTTCCTGTTTGGGGTCAATCTTTTGCTGTCATGTGTATCTGAATTGTCCGCGAATGAGGACGGTTTGTCGCAGCTTTATTATAATCTGATGAAGATTTTAACTTTCTAGCGGCAAATATGGCGTTGTGAGGGTTTTGTTAATCATTATCTCGACACTGTTTTAGGACCCTAAGTTCTAATGCGAGACTGATTTGCCCCCCATTTCGCTGCAATCTGCACTACAATTGGTTTACCCGCCACGGTGTTCGCTGTGCGGTGACCTAGTGGAAAGCGATTTTGGTCTGTGTGGCCCTTGTTGGCGCGATACTCCGCTGATTTCCGGTCTATGCTGTGAAAAATGCGGTGCGAGCCTACCAGGTGAGGACACGGGGCATGCTGATCTTTGTGACGATTGCCTGAAAATCGCCCGGCCCTGGGCAAAGGGTCGCGCGGCGTTGATTTACAAAGATAATGGACGGCGTCTGGTTTTGGCGCTCAAACACGGCGACAGGCACGACATCGTTCCGCTTGCAGCAAACTGGATGGCGCAAGCGGCGCAGAAAATTCTGCGCCCCAATGCTGTGATTGCGCCGGTCCCGCTTCACTGGACCAGGCTTGTCGCGCGCAGGTTCAATCAATCCGCGCTACTCGCAAATGCTGTTGCTGAAAGTTTGGGGCGGGCGGTTTGTCCTGATTTACTGCAGCGCCGCCGCAAAACACCGACGCTCAAGGACATGACTTATTACCAGCGGTTTAGTACGCTAGATGGAACCATCGCTGTCAACGCCCGCCGGCGGCACAGGATTGTCAATCGATCCGTCCTTCTGGTTGATGACGTCATGACTTCTGGTGCAACACTGTCTGCTGCAGCGCAGGCCTGTCTTAACAGTGGCGCAAAAGAAATTGATGTCCTCCTACTGGCGCGTGCGCAAAAAGGCACCTAAATGCCTCCCAAGCCATAGATCAGGACGCACCGATGAAAGCTGTTGAAATCTACACTTCGCCGTTTTGCGGGTTCTGCCACGCTGCCAAGAAGCTCTTGAAGCAAAAGGGCGTGAGCTATTCCGAGACGAATGTGATGCTCGATGCTGGGAAAAAGCAGGAAATGCTCAAGCGCGCCAACGGCAAACACACTGTGCCGCAGATCTTCATCGGCGGCACGCATGTTGGTGGCTGTGATGAGCTCTACGCGCTCGAGCGAGCTGGGAAGCTGGACCCAATGCTGGCCGGATGAAGGCCGCGCTGCTTCAGCTGAACTGTGGCGATAATCCGCAGAAAAATATCGCTGTTACGCAAGAATTGATAAAGCAGGCGTCGCTCAGCGGTGCCGGGCTAATTGTTACGCCTGAGGTGACCAACTGCGTTTCGATGGACCGCGCGCGCCAGAAAGAGGTTCTTGCCAGTGAACAGGACGATGAAACATTAAAAGCGCTGCAGGCTCAGGCAAAGGCGCTGCAAGTTTGGCTGCTCATTGGTTCGCTTGCTCTAAAAACGGATGATCCCGACGGACGTTTTGCCAATCGGTCCTTCCTAATAGATCCGTTTGGGGAAGTCGTCGCGCGGTATGACAAAATCCACATGTTCGACGTGGCCGTTTCAGAACACGAGACTTATCGAGAATCCGCCGGTTATAGGCCTGGCGAAGCAGCAGTGATCGCTGATCTGCCATTTGCTAACATCGGCATGACAATCTGTTATGATCTGCGCTTTCCTTCCCTCTATCGCACTTTGGCACAGGCGGGGGCGGAGGTAATCACAATACCCTCAGCCTTCTCGCCAGTCACTGGTGCGGCGCATTGGGAAACACTTCTCCGCGCACGCGCTATTGAAACGGGGTGTTATGTTCTTGCACCAGCTCAAACCGGAGTGCACGCGGGGGATTCGGGCCGCGCGCGAACCACGTACGGCCACACGATGGCTGTATCTCCGTGGGGCGCAGTCCTTGCCGATGCGGGTGATGAACCGGGATTGGTATTTGTTGACATCGACAGGCAGACCGTGATTCAAGCCAGATCACGCATACCTTCATTGAATTCTGAAAGAGATTTCGCAAAGCCTCGATGACGGAGACACAGCTCAACTCCCTTGCAGTCACGCTTTTCAGCGAAATCCTAACCAATGACCAATTGATCCGCAGTAACCTCAGCCGTGTCCTGCCCAAGGGCATGGAGATTTCGCATTTCTCGGTTCTGAACCACTTGGGCCATGTTGGATCAGAGAGAAGCCCGGCACAGCTCGCCAAAAGCTTTCACGTCACGCGCGGGGCGATGACTAACACGCTTAGTAAGCTAGAAAAGGCTGGATATGTGCACATTCGTCCTGATTGGGATGACGCGCGTCGCAAAATGGTGTCCATCAGTCCCGCGGGCGTGCGCGCCCGCGACACCGCTTTGGCCGCCGTTCTACCAGTCATCACCGAAGTCGTTTGCGATCTGGGTGAGGACAGAGTCCGAGCGACCCTACCTGTGATGCGAGAGCTTCGCGCGCGACTTGAGCGGAACGAGTAACGTTAGCGGCTAAGTCTTCCAGTCACCCTGCTTGTTCCACCAGCGATGCGGGTTGTTTTGATCATCAAGGCCTTTGCACTGACTGCGCAGCACTTCGGTAACCGTAATCACAGGTTCGTAGTAGCTGTGCACTTCGTAGATTGCCTCAATCACCCGGGCCAAAACGTCCTCGTCGCGTGGTAGAAAGAAGCGCATTTCCTCGACGCCCGGGCGCTTGCGTGTACCCTCTTCAGCCCCAGTGGGCGTGCCTTCGCGAGGCCGATAGTATTCATAACCTGCGGCGGCGCGATACCCATTTCGATCAGTTTTTCCCTGCGTGAGCGGTGTTACATTGCAAATAGCATCGAAAATTCGGTCGACATCCTCTTGCGGTGCCTGAAAACAGATCTGCCACTTGGGCTGCATCTTGATAGGGTGCGTGTCAAAACCAGTTTCTAGAATCGACACCTTACTCACAGCGCACCCCCGGTTCTACAAGCTCAAACCCAGTGATCTCAAACTCATAAAGCTCGCTGTTATCCGGTCGCATGGCACGTGCGATCAGCTTGCCATCTTCTGAGTGATAAACCGCATGCGTTGTATGCAGCGCCCTGTAGCAGTGATCGCCATTGGGATAGTAGTATTTGATCATTTGTCTTCCTTTCCGCCAATTAGTCGATGTCGAATCCAAAAGGCACTTTGGCCGGTAGTCCGCGCCCGTCGTTCCACCACCTGTTTGGATTGTCGCTATTGGGATCATAAGCTGCGCGACTGGCCCATTCGTCGCGGACATAAATGACCGGCTCCTCGTATTGATGCGCGTCGATGACCGCGTCGAGCACACGTTCCAAAATGTCCTTTTCCCGCTCGATCGCTACGAATAACTGAACCATTGGATATGTCTCCGTCCCGCCCGCAGCGAACCCTTCGACATGGTTGGTCGTCGTTGAGTTTTCTTCTGGCTGACCTGTCTCCGCGCCAATTCCCGATACGGTCGCATTTCTCTGGTAACGCCCGTATCTCAGCGGATGCACCTTGGCGATCGCGTCTAGTAAACGATCCGCATCGTCTGGCCTCGTCTGGATCTCCAAACGCCAGACTGGGACGAGCGTTCCAGTTTTTGCCTTGTAACTTTCCAGCATTTTATCCTCCGTCATCGCAGCAATAACAAAACTCTACTGACAGCATACTGTCAGTATGCTTCGTGTTACCTTGCATTATGCCCAGATCGACTCGATTGTTTGAAATCATCCAAATTCTACGTGCCGCCAATTCTCCGGTGACAGCACAAAAAATAGCGGATGCCTTAGAGATCACTCCGCGCACCGTTTACCGCGATATGGCCGCGCTTCAGGCCATGCGTCTTCCAATTGAGGGGGAGGCAGGCATTGGCTACGTCATGCGATCTGGTTTTGATTTACCGCCTCTGATGTTCACGCAGGAAGAAGTAGAGGCGATTGCCGTGGGTCTCTCACTTATCGGTCGCACCGGTGATCGCGATTTGGAAAAGTCTGCTGAAAGTGTGGCGTCCAAAATTGCCGAGGTTTTGCCAGACGAGGCGCAGCGCAGCGCCCCACTGCGAGCATCGCGCTGGAATGATATACCCGTATCTAGAACAGAGCCGAAAACGCTACGGCGATTTATCCGCAACGAAGAAGAACTCTCAATCACATATGTCGATCTGAACGAGAAACGAACGATCCGAACCGTAAAGCCTCTTGCCTTGGTGTACTATATCGACGCGGTTCTGCTCGCTGCATGGTGTGATTTGCGACAGGACTTTCGCCACTTTCGTATTGACAGAATTCAGACATGTAAGCCCACGGGACAAAGGTTCACCGGGCACGGCGCTTCACTGGTACAGCGATGGGAACAGCAAACCGAACTGCCGTGAGATTTGCCTTTCAGTTGATCGAACTATGCCGGTGTTGGGAATTTTGATAGTTTTGTTTTGAAGACGGTCAGCGAACTCAATTGACATGCAAGTTTATATAGCAAAAGACGTGGCCGACGTGATCGCTTTGTATCCTTATGTTCAGGAACGATCATTTAGAGCGCTGTCGATTCGAGATCAGATTTCACTGCAAGCACATACTTTACTGAAAGCTCATAGAGAGGGTGATCATCGTGTTGCTATGCAAGTGATGTCTTGGTGGCCGCACGCGCAGCGCTTGACCGCTCAAGAAATACTCGACGCACCATTCAATGAAGAAGATGCGAAGCTTACTCTGTCCAGAGAGTATGGCTTCTCAAACTGGCTTGCCGTTGAGGCTTTGGGCGATCATCAGACTGATGCGACGTTTGAGCATGCTTTAGATTTGATGCTTGCTGGGGATAATGAAGCGATAATGAATGCGTTGGCACAGACACCTGATCTTGTTTCCGCTCGATCTCGCTACGGCCACGCCGCGACGCTGCTGCATTATTTAGGTTCCAATGGGGTTGAGAGTCACCGTCAAGTCACGCCCTTGAACGCGGCAGAATTGGCCAACTTGCTGATCTCTCGCGGTGCTGAAAAAAACGCGGAGGCAAACATGTACGGTGGCGGCCAAAAACCTTATGCACTGGCGAGCACGAGCGCGCACCCAAAGGCTGCGGGCATTTCGGATGCCTTGAACCAAGTATTGCGGACGAGCTGAATAGTTATGACGGGAACGCTCAAACCGGCCTCTTCAATAGCTTTTGGACTTGATTGATCAATTCGGAGATTGAGCCGTTCTGCGAGTCCCAGTTCACAACCCTTCCCACGTTCAAAGGATACCCATCAGCAAAGCGTCTCATTTTAAGCAAATGCTCTTCGGGATCGCGCGTAAGGTCGAAATGGCCAGGGTGCCGCCTCCGTTGGAGAAAGCGTTTCGTTGCTGTTTCTGGATCACATTGGCAATGAACTTCTACGACCCTCTGATATGATGACGTGATCCAATGAGCAGGTGTACCGCTGTCGGTTTCGTCGCCGCGCGGACGCCAATGCGACACAAGAACTGCCGATTGCCTTGCCATTGCTGCGCGCTGAAAATGCAGATCGCTCTCGCGACTTAGTGTCTTACGCTCGTCCCAGGAGTCAACGCCACGTTCGTCGTAAAGGCGTTCCAGAAAGTCATCCTTGTCAAGAAAATCGAACGAGAGTGCTTCGGCAATCTGTTTTCCAACCGTTGTCTTGCCGCTTGCGGGCAGGCCAGTCACAACAACAGCTGACTTCAACTTTGATCCTTTGATAAACGCTCCAATTCTGCACGAAGCGTCTGATTTTCCACCTGTAGAGCGTGCATTTTGGGGCCGATGACTTGTTGAATAGCTGCTTCGGAATAAAGGGTCGGAATGTATTTCGGGCAGTTCCAGTCCATGGCGACGATTTCAATGGACAAAACTCGCTCTGCCGGTGCTGCGCGCTGATCCAGCTGGGATACCAGCTCTTGATCGGCGTCGGCAACGGGAACAAGCGTGGCATTGCCCTGTACCTTCAGACGCGCATGGTTCAAATAATCCATGAAGAAGATCGAGACGCGCGGATCGGTTTTCAGATTGCCCATCGAGATGAACTGTTTGTTGCCACTGTAATCCGCGCAGGCCAGCGTCGTCGGCCCCGCAACATGGACAAAACCCGTCGCACCGCCGCGATGCTGAATATAGGGCCAGCCATCAGAATTGACCGTCGCCATGTAAAAGCTGTCCCGTGCTTTTATGAAAGCAATATCGTTTTCTGAGAGCGTCTCCTGCGTGCGTCTTGGATACGCCTTTTCATATTGGCGCTTGGTGCCTACTGCCTCCTGCAGGTCTTGCACGGCGTCGGTGAACATTAATTCGGCGTAGTTTTCCATCAGTTCTTCACACTAGCTGTGACATAGTTGACGCTTAAGTCCCGATCTGAGATTGCCCACGACCACCGCACGGGATTGAAGACGAAACCTTTCTTGTCCACCGGCTGAAGCCCGGCCTGTTCCATCAAACTATAGAGCTCTTCTGGTGTGATAAACTTGTTCCATTCATGGGTACCCTTTGGCAACCAGCGCATCACATGTTCTGCACCAATGATCGCCATGACATAGCTTTTGGCGTTGCGATTAAGCGTAGAGCAGATGTGAATCCCGCCCGACCGCAAAAGCGTGGCACAGGCCGTCAAATAAACCAAAGGATCGGCCACATGCTCAACCACTTCCATGTTCAGCACGGCGTCAAACTGTTCGCCAGCGGCGGCCATGTCTTCGGCCGTGGTGTGGCGATAATCGATGTTCAAACCGGATTGCTCGGCGTGCACCTTCGCCACCGGGATATTCCGTTCAGCGGCATCCGCACCCATAACCTCAGCCCCAAGCCGCGCCATAGGTTCTGCCAAAAGTCCACCGCCGCAACCAATATCGAGAATGCGCAAGCCCTCAAACGGCTTCGGCACGTTCAGATCGCGATCAAATTCGGCAGCAATCTGCGCAGTGATGTAGTCCAACCGGCAGGGGTTAAGCATATGCAGCGGCTTAAATTTGCCATTTGGATCCCACCATTCGGCGGCCATCGCTTCGAATTTAGCAATCTCAGAGGCGTCAATTGTGCTTTGTCGCGCTTGCATTCTGCTCTCCATATGCTCATTTGGGTCTGCCGCTCTATATAGGTCATTCATGGACAAGTTCGCAGGCCAAAAAACCGCAGCACAATTCCTTTATCCGTCGATTGAGCCGTTCGATCGTCGGATGATGGATGTGGGCGATGGTCACACGGTCTATATGGAGCAATCAGGCAACCATGAAGGTAAGCCCGTTGTCGTGCTGCATGGTGGCCCTGGCGGCGGATGCAGCCCTGCGATGCGGCGCTATTTCGATCCTGATTATTACCGGATCATTCTGTTTGATCAGCGCGGCTGTGGACGGTCACGCCCGCATGCCAGCGTGGAGCACAACTCAACCTGGCACCTGGTCGCCGACATTGAAC
>JBCDDS010000013.1:0-48432 GCA_039180185.1 Pseudomonadota bacterium
CTACCGCCAGGCAACACCTGTCCGATATCACCATAAACGACATCGAGCCCGGCCAAAACCAACAGAATGCCGACTTGTGGTTCCAGAATGACAACATAGCCGTAGTCAAGTAATGGCCCGCGATACCGAAGTGTTGCTGGTACCGGTGTACTAACAAGGGCAAATGGTCGCACGGCCATAACAATACCTGGTCTGACGATTCCCGCGGCATCCGCCTCGCCAGAGGAACGAATGACACGTCCTTCTGCCGGCAAAGATAGTTTTCCCTTGCGATCGTCAATACTCGGAAGAGAGCCAGGTACCTCCTCACTTGCGATCTGGCTCAAACCGCTGGCAAACCCTTCAAGTGTCTCTGTGGCGGAGATCAGAAGCGCAGTTTTTTCAGGGTCCTCGATGAATCGCCGAGGTAAATCAGTACGGTCGGCGATCGCTTTGCTAAGGGCGGCACGAGCTTCCTGTGCGCCACGAAGTCCTTGATAGAGCGTGTCAGCGGCGCTTTGTTGCAGTGCGCGCAGCGTGGAAACATCACGAAGCTGAACACGAAGTTCGGCAGCTCGGCTCTCCAAGGCTGGCGTAATTTTAGAGACAATCATGCCGGAGCGAGCCGTGCCAAGTGGACCAGACGGATGCAAAAGCAAAACCGGCCCTTGATTTTGACCGATGGTTTGTAACACACCAAGAAGCTGTGCAATTTCCTCGTGCTGTGCGTCCAGCCTACGGCTAAGTGCCTGCTCTTGGACGGATGCCTTTCGCATACCTTCGCGCATTGCGTCCAATCCGTCTTCAAAGGCTCTTACGGTTTCGGTCAGCGCTTTGACGCGATTTTGAGCCTTGTCGGCAACCAAGAGCATTTCCGTGGCTTGTTCTAATCGTTTTGCCGCCGCGTCCGCTGCTTCTTTAGCGTCTTGAGCGCCTGCAAGTGGAACCAACCCAAAGAGGCAGAATGCTATGCAGACAAACCCTCTCATGAAATTAAAGTCTGCCCCGTCATGTCGACGGGTTTTTCCAGACCCATGAGTGATAGAATTGTAGGCGCGATATCCGCCAGACGACCGTCTCGCAGTCGAGTATTTTCGCCGCCACCGAACAGAACTACAGGTACAGGATTGGTGGTGTGGGCGGTATGCGGCCCACCTGTCACAGGATCGACCATGAGTTCACAGTTCCCGTGATCTGCTGTGACAATCATCGCGCCGTCGACCTCCTTGACCTTTCGGCATACCGCACCAAGGCACTGATCTACCGCTTCGCATGCCTGAATCGCAGCAGGCAAGCTACCTGTGTGGCCCACCATATCTGGATTGGCAAAGTTAACGACGATGAAATCATACCGCTCGTCAATCGCCTGAATAAGCCTTCTGGTGACAGCTTCCGCCGACATTTCTGGTTTTAGGTCGTAGGTCGCGACATTCGGTGATTCTGCAACGTATCGTTCTTCACCAGTCTCAGGATTTTCTCTTCCACCGTTAAAGAAGAAAGTCACATGCGGATACTTTTCGGTTTCAGCGGTGTGAAATTGTCTCAATCCATGTTGTGAAATCCACATGCTCAATGTGTTTTCTGGCTGTGTTTCCGGGAAAATGCAGTCGATAAACTTGCTATGTTCGTCCGAGTATTCGGTAAAGCCGCTTACTATTGAAAAATTGGGCCGCGAGCTGATGTCGAATTTATCGAAACTTGAATCACCGAACGACGCTAGGATCATGCGCGCACGGTCAGCGCGGAAGTTAAGACACAAAATGGCGTCGCCATCTTTCATTCCGTCATAATCGCCGAGAACACGAGGCTTGATGAACTCGTCCGTGCGTCCCTTGGAATATGCGTTGTCAATCGCTTCTGAGGCCGTATGTGCCGTGTAACCCTTGGCGTTTACTAAGGCTTCATAGGCGAGTTCGAGCCTGTCCCAGTGATTATCACGGTCCATTGCATAGTATCGCCCGGAAACGGTTGCGATAAACGCATTGTCTGGCAACGCAGCGCTAAGATACTCCAAGTAGTTTTTTGCTGAGACAGGTGCCACATCACGCCCATCTGTAAAGGCATGAATTGCAACCTGGTGACCCTCGGCGGTGAGGGTTTTAGCCGTTGCAACCATATGGTTAACATGTGAATGCACGCCACCATCCGAAAGTACGCCAAGTAAGTGCGCAGTCCCATTCGTAGCTTTTAGTGCGTCTGAAAATCGCCTGATGCCTGGCAACTGGACAAAACTTCCATCAGCTATTGCTTTATCGATGCGCTGCAAATCCATCTCGACAACGCGGCCTGCGCCTATGTTGAGGTGGCCAACCTCAGAGTTCCCCATTTGACCGGGTGGCAAACCAACGTCAGTGCCATGGGTTTTTAGCTTCGCATTCGGGCAGGTCTCGATCAACTTATCGAAGTTTGGTGTACGCGCTAGATATGGCGCATTGAACTGGTGCTCGTCAGACAAACCCCAGCCATCTAGGATGCACAAAACAACAGGTTTCGATGTGCTCATTCTGCCTCTTTCCCGATGAGGCCGTCTTAACGTGTTGCTTGCGCCAGTTGAACCCGCGGTTATCGCTAACATCTTAGAATTTGCGGGTTATCCGTAATCTATTAGTAGAAACCTATTATTTGGGTGGCCGCAACGGATGCTTGGCCCTAGTTACTGCCTTCAATAGGGAACAAGAGCATGCCTGAGGGCCACACAATTCACCGTGCTGCTTTGGATCAGCGACCGATGTTGGAAGGCAAATTGGTTTCAGTTTCGTCTCCACAAGGTCGGTTCTCACGCGGCGCTGAATTAATTAACGGGCGAATGTGCACGGGTGTTGAAGCGCTTGGTAAACATCTGATGTACCACTTTGAAAATGGCCTATCGGTTCATATTCATCTTGGCCTTGCCGGTCTCATTCGTCGCGGTCCAAAAGGGGATGAACCTCCCAGAGATGTTGTGCGTGTAAGGTTTGCTACCGAAAATCATGCCGTGGATATAAGCGGCCCGGCTATCTGCACGCTTTTGGAAGCGGATGACCGTGATGAGCTGCGCAAACGCATAGGGCCTGATGTACTTTCTTCAAAACCGGATCCGACGCGCGCGATTTTACGTATTCGAAAGAGCAAGGCGGCGATCGGAACGCTTTTGATGAATCAAGCCGTGATCTCCGGTATTGGAAACATATATCGGGTCGAGGTTCTTTGGTTGCTTGGTATTGATCCGAAAACTCCGGGCGCGGCGTTGAGCGAAGATCAAGTCATGGCGATATGGAAGGAAGTACGCCGATTAATGAAGTACGGTGTGAAACATGATGCCATCATCACAAAACGCAGTCGTTCAAAAGGTAAGGCGCGATATGACTCCACGGTGAACATTTACGGTGAAGAAACCTGTCCACGTTGTGCTTCAGATATCGTTCAAGAAAAGATGGCAGCTCGTACAGTATACTTCTGTCCTACATGTCAGACATAAAACCTAAATACGATGGTAAGGCGTCCCGGCAAGGATTGATGCCGCTCTATATAGCTGTTCGGCAAGCATTACACGGACCAACATATGCGGCCAAACCATAGCTCCGAAAGAGAGAATGACGTCCGCACGCGATCGTAACTCGGGATCGAGCCCGTCTGCACCTCCGATGAGTATAGAAAGATCTGAACTTCCGCTATCACGCCAGCCGGCGAGCTTTTCGGCGAATTCTGGTGAATTCAGGGTTCGTCCGCGTTCATCAAGGGCGATGACAATCCCGCCTTTCGGAACTGCTTTTGCCAGCAAAGCAGCCTCGGCTTTTTGACCTCCCCCTTTGCGATCCTCGACTTCTATCACCTGTGCAGGACCAAGCCCCAGGCTCTTGCCTGTGCGATCAAACCTAAAAAGATAGTCATCAATGAGTTCACGTTCAGGACCGGCACGCATGCGGCCCACTGCACAAACGAGGATTCTCATGCCTTCTCAGGCGTCCGAGGTTGCGTTGCTTGTTTTCTCGTGTCCTGTCAGCCACATCTTTTCAAGCTGGTAAAACTCTCGCACTTCCGGCCGGAAGACGTGAACAATCACGTCGCCTGTGTCGATCAATACCCAGTCACCTGCGTCTTTGCCTTCAATCTTGGTGACGACACCAAGCTCTGATTTTAGCTTTTCGGCGAGTTTTTCGGACATTGAAATTACCTGACGGCTCGATCTACCCGAACAAATGACCATGTAATCGCCAATCGCTGATTTGTCGCGAAGGTCAATCTTCACAACGTCCTCTGCTTTATCTTCTTCCAGTGAAAGTAGGATACGCTTCAGCTGTTTGTCGCTATCTGCGTATGTTTGTGGCGCCTTCAAAGCCGCGCCCTCATCAACGGCCTGTGCCGCATCTGCTGTAAAAGACAGGACATTGTCCTCCTTATCTGCGCACCGTCCCGCCACGGTGCCAGGCGTGATTAAAAGCTAACAATGCTTTGGTGACATTTCAATGAAAGCTTCTTTGCGACGGATTAAACGCGCACAATTTCTCTCGTTGTGCCTCTGGACAGGACAAATGGGCTCCTTAGGGTTACACAAATAACAAACGGGAGCTTCAGTTAAATGACAACTGCCTTGATCAACCACGAGGATGCGTTGCGGCACATCACACCGGACGGCCATCCTGAACGAGTGGCAAGGATGCAAAATCTGCTGCCTGCACTCGATGGCAAGGATTTGTTGCGTATTGAGGCGCCTTTCGCAACTGATGACGATATTCTCGCCTGTCATCCTCAGGACTATATCGACAAAATCCGCAACGGTATTCCTAGCGAAGGGTTCAATCAGCTTGATGGTGATACGTTCCTTTCGCCGGGTTCATTCGACGCTGCCCTGCGAGCAGTTGGCGGAGCATTGAAGGGTGTAGATATGGTGATGGCTGGAGAGGCGCAGAATGCCTTTGTTGCCATGCGACCACCAGGGCATCATGCCGAAACATCCACGCCGATGGGCTTTTGCTTGTTCGGCAACGTCGCGCTGGCTGCCAAACATGCGTTGGAACGGCATGGGCTCTCTCGTGTCGCGGTGGTGGATTTCGATGTGCATCACGGCAACGGCACGCAGGATCTGCTTTGGTCTGAGACACGTTCTCTCTTCATTTCATCTCATCAGATGCCACTCTGGCCTGGATCCGGTGCTCCAAGCGAGCGAGGGGCCGCGAATAATGTAATGAACGTTCCGCTTGATCCAGCAACCTCAGGAGTAGTTTTTCGCCAGAAATATGAGGCGCAGGTCTTCCCGGCATTGGAGACGTTTAAGCCTCAGTTAATCATAGTTTCTGCAGGTTTTGACGCGCACGCTGCCGATCCACTGGCTAACATAAACTTGCTTGAGGACGATTTTGCCTGGGTAACTGAGCGGACCTGCGATGTTGCTGACAAACATGCGGAAGGGCGTGTCGTCTCGTGTCTCGAAGGCGGCTATGATCTGGCGGCACTGGCAGCGAGCACGGCAGCGCATGTGGATGTTCTGATCGCAAGGGGCAGCGGCTGAGGTCTACTCAGCGGCGTATCGTGTGCGTGCTGCGCTTTCGTTTAAAAGCCAACGTTCGACAATTTTGCAATCGTCGCGTTTCTCGGTCCCGGCACGCTGCAAGAGGTAGTAGCCAGACTTGGTACGCACGTGCGTTTGCGCCAATGGGCGAACCAACGTACCAGCAGACAAATGTTGATCAACGAGATGGCCCCAACCAAGTGCAATGCCTAACCCGTCAACGGCCGCTTGTATGGCAAGCGGATAAGTATTCACTTGGGTCGAGTGCCGGACTTTTCCGGGATCGGCGCCTTTCTTCGATAACCAAGTTTGCCAATTAAGCCATTCAGTATGGTTGTTGCGCACCTCAATGAGCGCATGATTGGTTAGTTCTGCTGTGTTTTTAATAGAGACGTGGTTTTCCAGATAGCCAGGAGCGCAGACCGGAAAGACCGTTTCTCCAAAAAGCAGCTTAGTTTCGAAACCGGGCCATTCTCCTTCGCCTCTGAGTATCGCCAGATCGACTTCATCGCTGGTGCACTCATTGTCGAGATCAGAGGCTAGCAAGCTAATCGTAACTCCGCGGTTTTCTTCGCGGAACTTACTTAGTCTCGGCATAAGCCAAAGAGAAGCGACGGAGTTTGTCGCTGCCACTCTTACAGTGCTTGGGACATCATCCTGCAACATAGCCTGCGAGGCTGCTTCAAGCGTTTGCAAACCAGGGGTGATTCCTTCCAAAAGCTTGCGACCTTGCTTTGTGAGTTTCACAGAGCGATGCCCGCGTAGGAAAAGTGCACAATTATAGTGCAACTCTAGCAATCGGATCTTTCGGCTAATGGCTGTTTCGCTGACATTGAGCGTCTTTGCGGCAGCGGCAAAACTTTCCAATTCCGCTGCCACTTCGAACGTCAGCAGATAATCGAGACGTGGCAAGGATTTACGTTGCTTGAGCATATGCTTTGGCTCCGCAGGATGAGCATGGCAGTCTAGATCATGAATCAGCCTTTGCCAAACATTTTGTTGGGCAAAGCGCAATCAAATTAGAATCAGAAAAATGAATTTACTTTGTCATACTTTCACTGCTGGCGACTGGGGTAGCCCGCGTCTGCCACATAAAGCCAACAGGGAGTCAAAATGAAAACCAAACTCATCATGTCCGCAGCAGTCGCGGCGCTTGCCAGTGCTACAGCAGGTTTTGCCGCAGATGACAGTTCGGACCCAATCATTATCCCCATCCATAACTGGTCTAGCCAGATCGTCATGAGCCACGTTGTGGGTCAGATGTTTGAGACGATGGGAAATAGCGTTGAATTCGTCACAACAGATAGTCAGGCGGTTTATGAATCGGTTCGGCTTGGTGACGTGACCTTGGAGCTAGAAGTCTGGGAAGGCGCCTTTGGCCAGTCTTTCCGCACAGCACTTGAAAAGGGTGGCCTGCACGACGCAGGTGATCACGATGCGGTCACACGCGAAGACTGGTGGTACCCAAGCTGGACAAAGGACGCATGTCCTGGCCTACCGAGCTGGGAAGCGCTCAATGAGTGCGCATCTGTATTCGCAACTGCTGAGACGGGCGACAAAGGCCGCTATCTCGATGGACCAGTTGACTGGCTAAAACACGGTAAGGAACGTGTCGAAGCACTTGGTATGGACTTCGTCGTGATCAACGCAGGTTCCGCCGCTGCACTCTGGGCCGAAATTGCGGCCGCAGAGGCTGACAAACGCCCGGTCGTAGTGTTCAACTGGACGCCGAACTTTGCTGAAGCCGTATGGCCTGGCGAGTTTGTCGAGTTCCCAACCTGGGAAGACGGCTGTGACACAGATCCGTCCAAAGGGCCAAACAAAGAAGCGCTCTTTGACTGTGGCAACCCAGCAGACGGCTACCTGAAAAAAGCCGCTTGGGATGGCATGAAGGACAAATGGCCAAACGCCTATGACGTTCTGACCAAAATCTCCTTCACCAACGCTCAGATCGCGGAAATGGCGCGCTTGGTTGACGTTGAAGAGCTTGAGCCAGAAGAAGCTGCAGAAGTCTGGCTGGAAGAAAACGGAGACGTTTGGAAAGGTTGGATGCCAGAAGGCTCCACCTAAAACGTCACTAGAATTGATCCCGGTCCGGCTTTTGCCGGGCTGGGATTGCGCGTTGTTCTGTCATACGAACTACGCTTGAGGAAAATGCAGCCCTATGACAAGTGAAACACCCGTAATTTCATGCCGCAACGCATGGAAGCTGTTTGGCCCGAATCCCACCTCCTATCTATCGCGCATGCCAGATGGGCACAGCTACGAAGACATCAGGGCGGATGGATACATCGCGGGCGTAAAGGATGTTAGCCTTGATGTCGGTCGCGGCGAAATGCTTGTCATCATGGGGCTTTCAGGCTCTGGCAAGTCGACTTTGGTCCGATGTCTCTCAAGACTTCACGACATCACAGGCGGTACGATCGAGGTTGAAGGTCAGGATATCATGGCCCTTTCAGAGCGCGATCTAATCGAATTGCGCCGCTCTAAAATGGGCATGGTTTTTCAGTCCTTTGGTCTCTTGCCACACCGTACGGTATTGGAAAACGTGGCCTTTCCGCTTGAGATGCGCGGGCAAGACAAACACGAACGCCGGGAACGCGCCATGGAGGTGGTGAAACTCGTGGGCCTTGAAGGTCGTGAGGAATATTTTCCGCGCGAGCTTTCCGGTGGCCAGCAACAGCGCGTAGGTATCGCCCGGTCGCTAGCAATTGAACCCGACATCTGGTTTCTTGATGAGCCCTTCTCGGCGCTTGATCCATTGATTAGGCGTGAAATGCAGGATGAATTCCTGCGCCTGCAGGAAATGTTGGGCAAAACAATTGTGTTCATTACTCACGATTTTGATGAGGCGCTGCGCCTAGCGGACCGCATCGCGATCATGAAAGATGGCGCAGTCGAGCAATGTGATACGCCAGATAAAATCGTTCTTGATCCACAGACGGCATATGTTCGCAAGTTCACAGAAGAAATTGAAAAAGCCCGTGTTGTGCACGCTGGTTACCTGGCGGCCTCGGACAACAAAGGCGAAGGCGAACCAGTCGACTCTGCAGCCACGATAAAAGATATTGCGAGTATGCTGGTCAACGATACGCGGGATGTAATACCGGTTTCTAAGAATGGCCAAATCGTTGGCGGTATGAAACGCCAGGATGGCCTAACTGTTCTGTTGGAAGGTCCTTGATGGCAGTCGCAGAACCCATAACGTCCGAACAAAGAATAAATCCACTCACGGTTTTTCTTATCGTCGTCGTCGTGTCCGCAGCCGGAAGCATTGCGTTTCCCGATCTAATGATTTTCGGCATCATCCTGAAGCTGTGCTTTTTCGCAGTTTTTTTGTTTGCAAGATCAAGCCCCGTCGTTCTGGCGATGATCGGGGGGGCGACGGCATTGGTGCTGGCACGGGATTTTGGAATTTTGCCCCAAGCATTGATTCGCGTACCGGAGGCATTATTGCTGCCGTGGCGAGACTGGATTGACGTCGCATTCGAATTTATTGCGTTCGAGCTGGGCTTGATCCACGTTACGCGCGCTTTGACGGGCGTACTGGAGTTCGTCCTCGATGCGGTGGCCAACATACTCTATGGCCGCGCGCGTTGGCCGCGTTTTGAGGCTTTGCCATGGACAGTTGTTGCTTCCACTGCCGCAATTTTGGGCTATGCGCTTGGAGGCTGGCGACTAGCGTTGCTCGGGGGTGGGTCTTTCACCTGGGCTGCGCTCGTAGGACAGTGGGAATGGACGATGGAGACGATGAGCGTCATCGTCGTCGCAGCTCCTTTGGCGTTTGTTATTGGCGGTCTTGTTGGCGTCTGGTGTTGGAAATCCAAGCGCGTAGAAGAATCCGTGAAACCGCTCCTGCTCGTTATGCAGGTTTTGCCTTTCTTCTCCTATCTTCTCCCGGCTGTGATCTTCTTTAAGGTTGGTCCGACTGCAGCCACGGTCGCCACAGTGGCTTATTCTCTTCCACCAATGATCCTGATGACGACACTCGGCCTCAAGAAAGTGCCGCCAGAGGTAGTTGAGGCTGGTAAGATGTCAGGCTGCACGCGCTGGCAGATGCTGCGTCATGTCTATATCCCATCGGCACGTACAGAGATCCTTGTCGGCCTCAATCAGGTTATCATGCTTTGCCTCGCGATGGTTGTTCTGACCGCGGCGATTGGCATGCCGGGTCTGGGAGCGAAGCTCCTGTCGGCCATGGGATCGTTCAAACTAGGTCGATCGCTTGAGATCGGTGTTACGATTGTTTTGCTCGCCGTGACATTGGACCGGTTGTCGAAGGCTTGGGTGATCAAACAGCCGGAACATTTTGAGAAGGGCACTGCCTGGTGGCGGCGCAATATCTACCTGCTCTGCGGCATTGCTGCGTTCCTAACTTTTACACTCGTCTCTCGATCCGTAGCTGAGATGGATCCTGTGCCTCTGGTGATGGCACCATTGTCAGAGTTCAACGGCTTTAGCTGGCTGGCGGGGGTAATGGATGAAATCCACCGAAAAGAAAGCCTCTCGCAAGGCCGAGAGATCGACAAGTCAATTAAGGCTTTTCTTGCTGGAGACACGATCAGGGCTGTTACGGAGTCGATCCGGTACATCGTGAACGTGTATATCCTGATCCCGACGGAGCAAGCGCTTCTTTATGTGCCAACACCGGCAGTGATCCTCGCTATAACCGCTATTGCCTATCAGCTTGGTGGGAAGGTTCCCGGTATCCTAGCCTTCGTATTCTTCTGTTGCGTTGCGCAGCTCGGCTATTGGGACCGGGCGATGCTTACGCTGCATTCGGTCTTCATGGCTACATTCATCGCCTTCCTTCTTGGCGTGCCGATGGCGGTCTATGCGATGCGTAAGGAAAAGCGTGCGCGATTCATGATCCTGCTCTGCGACACGTTCCAGACATTCCCCTCTTACGTCTATTTGCTTCCAGCAGTCATGCTCTTCGGTATCTCGCCGGTGACGGTGATCATCTCAATTCTGATTTATACCATGGTGCCAGTCGTCCGTTACACGGTCGAAGGTTTCAGAGGTGTCCCGGCAGAGTTGGTGGAAGCCGCAGATATGTCCGGTGCAACTCGATGGCAGAAACTTACCAAGGTCCAAGTTCCACTCGCCATGCCGACCATCGCCGTGGGGCTCAATCAGGCACTCGTCTTTGCCTTCTTTATGGTGATCATCGCTGAATTCATCGGCACACGGGACCTTGGTCAAGAAATGCGTCGTACCCTGGCGGGAACGAATCTCGGTTGGAACTTTGTGCTCGGCTTCTCCGTGGTCTTTATGGCTTTAACTTTCGATATCGCAATAAACGCCTGGGCTGAGAAACGACGCAAAGTATTGGGGCTTGCATGATGATGAACATGAAGCCTCGTTTCGAAGTCCCGTATGAGCGCGCCGGTGTCGTTACACCTGGCCTGCCGATCTTACCGCATGGCACAGAAAGACATCCGATTCCTGGAGGAGGCTCTCGCGCGCTACCAATTTATAAGGGAGACGAAATTGCGCTTTTGGATCGTGAAGGCCTGCAGCCCGGTGAGTTGGTTTTCTTTACGCCCGACGGTGGTTCTGACGCGGCTAAGCTTGGCACGAAAAGCAGCGGAAGACCCAATGGCACCATTGCTGTTCTCGCGAACGGGTCACATTCGGGCGCCAAAGTTGCAAAGGCCTTAGATAAGGCAGGCTTTAAACTGGGCGATGCAGAGTGCATTCGCGTCTTCGATGATGGATCGCGCCCTGGTGATATGACAAGCTTTATGGCGGAAAGCGATGGTCTTCTGATCGCCGCTGCTCCGGGTGGGCCGATGCACCCCGATGAGCAGAATCCGCCAACTGAGCTTATCCTTTACATCAGACGCGACAATCCCGGACACGCTAAGGGTGGTCATACGCCCCCGGATCCGCTGGCCGATCCAATTTATGATATCAATATCCAACCGGGAGAGGCCAAAAGCTATCATGTCAAGAAAGGCCAGTACATTCAGATCCTTGATGTGCAAGGACGCGAATGCTCTGATTTTCAGGCATTTAGCCTGCGAGCTCTCGATAAGGGAGATGAGCGAGAGATTGACCCGACCACGACGCGTTCCTTAATGGGGTCGCTCTATCCACAGCCAGGAATCTTTGCAAAATACTGGACAGTGGATCAGGAACCGCTCGTTGAGATCGTACAAGACACATGCGGTAGGCACGATACTTTCGGGCTTGCCTGTACAGCCAGGTACTATGATGACCTCGGGTATCCAGGTCATGTCAATTGTTCGGACAATATGAATAAGGACCTGGCGCAGTATGGCGTGCGCCCACGCGGCGGCTGGCCAGCGATCAACTTCTTTTTCAACACCATGCTCGATGACACCAATGCGCTCGGCATGGATGATCCTTGGTCGCGGCCGGGGGACTACGTGATGTTGCAGGCGTTGACCGATCTGGTTTGTGTCTCATCAGCGTGCCCCTGTGACGTTGACCCAGCCAATGGATGGAACCCGACGGATATTCAGGTCCGCACTTATGACACGACCGAGCGGTTCCCGCGTTCGATCGGCTATCGCAAATCGGCGGAGGCCACAGTGGAACACACGAAAGAAACCGGTTTTCACAAATGTTTTGCCCGCATGACGCGGGACTTTGTTGAATACAATGGCTATTGGCTGCCAAATACCTTCCCCAACCATGGACCATTGGCTGAGTATTGGGCCTGCCGTGAGAAAGCAGCGATCATGGATCTGTCCCCTCTCCGCAAGTGCGAGGTGACTGGGCCAGATGCAGAAGAACTCATGCAATACTGTGTCACACGCAATGTGAAGCGTCTTGTTCCAGGGCAACTAACCTACACGGCAATCTGTTATGAGCATGGCGGCATGATTGATGACGGCACTCTATTCCGGATCAATGAGACGAATTTCCGCTGGATCGGCGGCAATGACACGTCAGGGCTCTGGATTCGAGAGCAAGCTGAAAGGCTAGGCCTCAATGCGTGGGTGCGCAGCTCTACTGATCAACTTCACAATGTAGCCATCCAAGGCCCGCTTTCCCGAGATATCCTCGAGCAGATCTTGTGGACCGCGCCAATCAACCCGACAGTAGAAGAACTTGGCATGTTCCGCTTTACGTCTGCACGATTGGGCGATTTTGACGGCACACCTGTCGTACTCGGCCGTGCAGGTTATTCTGGCGAGTTGGGCTATGAAGTTTTTTGTCATCCCAAGGATGCTGATGAGGTGTTTGAGGCAATTTGGAAGGTGGGTGAGCCAATGGGGCTTACTCCACTGGGCCTTGCCGCGCTGGACATGGTTCGCATTGAGGCAGGCTTAATTTTTGCAGGTTCAGAGTTTGATGATCAAACCGATCCTTTTGAAGCGGGTATTGGCTTTACCGTACCACTGAAGTCAAAGAACGATGATTTCATCGGACGAGCGGCACTTGAAGAACGCAAGACCCACCCGCAACGGAAGCTGGTAGGTCTTGAGGTGGAAGGCGGTATCGTGGCAAGCCCGGGTGACTGCTTGCGAATTGGCAAGGCGCAGGTGGGTGAGGTGACCTCTGCGATGAAGTCACCGATCCTTGGAAAGAACATCGCGTTGGCACGCGTATCGGTGACACATGCCGAGCACGGAACAGAGATAGAGATTGGTCAATTGGATGGCCAACAAAAGCGCCTCCGTGCTCGGGTTGTGCCTTACCCGCATTTCGATCCGACAAAGGAGCGGGTTAAAGGAAATTACGATTGAGAATACATACGTAGGCGTACGTTATGCAGAATGAGCAAATGGACAAATGATGTTCGCCTGCGGGAAAAGCTCTTTAACGGCGGTTTCTTGATTTTCAAGAAATATCAATTTGACATTTGCGCCCGCATCCATCGTCGCATATGCCTGCAACCCTTTAGCGCGTGCCTCCCAGATAGTTTCAAGCGCAATCCAACTTTCTGGTTTGAGATAGCAAAGAGACGGTCTTGCCGCCATCATGGTTGCGTGCATTGCCAATGCATTTGCTTCTGCGGTTTCGCCTAGTTTTTCGATATCGTGGGCAGTTATTGCTTGTTCAATTGTGGCGCAGTCTGCCTCTGCGTTAGCCGGCCACGCACTAAAAAGCGGACTGGTGTCCGACGTGTGATTCATACCGTCCCGCGAGCTCTGAGATTTAGGCCTTACATCGATGGGCAGAATTGCGATCCGGAAGTCTTTCCAGGTCGTTGAAATGGGCTCAGCGTAGCTATCAGTACCATCCAAGCGTATGCCTTTGTTCCAACGCACAAACCCGTGCCAAAAGGAACGCGATGCACTACCGCTACCAATGCGAGCCAGGATGCTCAGTGTCTTATTTGAAAGGTCTAGATGGAATGCTTTCGCCATGGCTTGTGTGAGCGCAGCAAAACCTGAGGCTGACGAAGCCAGACCTGCTGCTGTGGGAATAGAATTTACAGTTTCAATACGAAACCGTATGTTTTCGTCCCTATGAAACAAGGACGTAAAGTATAACATTTTCGAAGCAAAAGGGCTGTGGTTATCAAGCTCAGTTCCATTGAACACAACTTCATCTTGGTTGCCGTCAATCGGTGTTACCTTTGTCGTTGTCCCCCATTCGGCAAGCGAAATTGAAAGCGAACTGTTCAATGGAAGATTAAGTGTGGCATTACGTTTGCCCCAATATTTTGACAAAGCAATGTTAGAGGGAGCGTACGCCTCTGCTGGTTTTGGGTCGGGCAGAGCCGAAGGGAGTAATTGCGCGAAACAAGCTCGGCGAACTTTAGTCGCTTCATCCATTGACTATCACACCCTGCTTGGGCAACTCGACGGGCGTAAATCCTTGAGGCACATCACCCAACGCAATGACACAATCGCCTAGGCCAGATCCAGAAATCTTTGCAGCCATTGCAGTCGAAGCTTCGGCGATAATCAACTCTAGGGTTTTGTCAGAAACTCCGAGCTTTTTCATCAGGTTATTGTAAGCACTCATTAGTTCAGCCAATCGTTGCCAGTCTACCTCTTCGCACGCTTTGATGGCGCTGCTAGAGCAATTTCCCATCTGCTTGTAGAGCCTCTGATGAATTTCTGGATCCTTATGCATTGCTTCGGCAATCGTTTTAAGCACATCAGCGGTTGGAGTTTTGTAACCTGAATAGCGCAGGCTGAGTTGGGGAGGCTGGGGTAGTTGGTGAATATAAGCTCTGTCTCCATCAACCAACTTCGCCTCAGGTGTCGCATAAGCGAGCATACCACCGAAAACGCTTGCTGCGAGATCAGCTCCACTTCCTCGGCCTTGCAACTCTCTTACAATCGTAAGTGCCTTACCGTGCAGTTCCGGTAGCGTAGCCTCTCCAGGAACGAGTTTGTCGAGCGCCGCCAAAGTAGCTACGGTGACGGCAGCAGAAGATCCAAGGCCGAGAGTGGGATCAATTTCTGACGTGATCTCAATTGCTAATCCATTTTTGATTTTTGCGGCATAAGCAGAAACTGCGGCGCAAACAAATCTCAGAGGACCTTTAGAAGGCAAATCATCCAGCGAGGTCGTAAAATTCGGCGCAATCTTGGATCGAATGCGCACGATGCGTTCGTCAATATGATGAATACGCACGTGTATCCTCTGATCAATCGCACAGACTATAGCTTGATGACCATACACAACCGCATGTTCACCAATGAGCATAACCGACCCGGGCGCGGAAGCTGTAACGCTATTGGTCAAACCGCTGGACCGGATGCGGCTTCGACCATCTGCTTTGGTACACCCTGTCGCAGATGTGTGCCCTTCATGCTTATGCGAAGAGGCGCCCACTTTCGCTCTGGAAAGCGCGCCATAAGCGCCGCCATTTCGTCCGCGTCCGGCATATATACAAGTTTTACACCCGCGTAGTCGCCACGGACCGATCCGGCTCCTGAAATTTTTGCAGCCCCTCCTGCATCTTCGACTGCCTGGATAAAGCGGGTGCTTGCATCTGGAACGACGCCAATGCGCGATAGAAGTTGATGGTTTAGTTTAACAAGGCCGGTGGGGTCGTCGCCTGTTTCTAAAGCGCGCTGCAAACTAAGTGTACAGGTCTCAAACTCCTGCCAAAGAGCTTGATCTTGACCGTGATCTCGCCTTACCGCAGCGACACATTCCCCAGTTGACGCATCTGGTCTGCCATGCAGAACCCAATACCAATTCGATCCATTTCGAAGTGGATGATCGTCCGCAATATCAATATGGCTAACCTCTTCACCGCGCACGACATTCATACCACCAAAAACTGCCGCAGCTGCATCAGTGAAGCTGCCCTTGCCGTGTTGAAGACGCTCACAAAATCGCACCCTCTCGAAACGATCCTCAAGACTTTGCGGAAGTTCTAAAAGATGTTCGTAGAGGACGATCGTGGCTGCAATAACTGCTGCCGATGAACCCATGCCGGCTCCCAATGGAAGGGCCGAGCGACTGTTGAGTTGACCAGGCACCGGGAGCCGCAAACGGGATGATCGCCCAGGTACAGGGAGCATTTGAAGCAGCGATGTCATTGTATACACTGCAAGGTCATCGGGTCGCTGCATGATTTTCTGCACGGGAAGGTCGCCCTGCATGAACGCATCAAAACGCTGATCAAGGCTTTGTTTGAACCCTTTTAGCAGGTCGAACGGATAGAAATGGCCTCGCGAAAGGTTCTCAAATGCTGTGCGCAAACCCTCGCTGCGATGAACTGGCGTAAACCATACGTCAGTGTATAGATCGAGCGCAACAGAAAGAGCCGGCGCTCCATACACCACCGCATGTTCACCGGAAAGTATGAGTTTGCCGGGTGCGCGTGCGCTCTTATAATTAGATACGCTCGTAAATTCGCTTGTGGTCATTGATCTCGGCAAGCCTGTAGTTACCGCGAGTCACGTTTTTCATCGGTACTGCGCTACCATCCTGCGGATCTGGCGCATGCCACATGTCAAGATAGTCGTCATAGCTAAGTGAATCACGATCATTCAGCATCGCATTGTGACGAGCGACCGAGAGATGGTCTTTATAGCCGGTCTGAACAGTTCCAGAGAAAAACTCGGCTACGGCGCCAGAACCGTAACTAAAGAGGCCAACTGGCTTTCCTGTCAGATCTTCTTCTGCATTCTCAAGCGTCGAGATGAGACTCAGATAAAGCGACGCCGTATAGCAATTACCAACCTGCCGATTATAGATCATGCCGTCGCCATAATGACTTTCCTGCGACTGGGTTTCGTTAATTCCACATAGATGGCGATGAGCCTTAACGCCCATACGAGTAAAGGGTAGATGGTAGCAAAACTTGCTGAACGAGGTGAACTCACGCCCCCCGTTAACCTGATAATCTTCCCAAGCTTTGGCGACTCCATTGAGATACTTCAGTGCGGAATACTTTCCGTCAACCAAAGGCGTTTTGCGGTAGTTTGGTCGCCAGAAATCCATGATATCTTCGGTGTAACAGCCGCTAATGGTATCGAGCTCCATCAACTTAGGTTCAGCTGAGACGAGGATCGCAACGGCGCCACAGCCCTGCGTTGCCTCCGCGGAGCTGTCGAGATCATAACGTGAGACATCGGTCGCAATCACCAATACCTTTGCCCAAGGCTTGCGTGCGACATGACCTGCTGCCATCTGAATTCCGGCGGTAGCAGCATAACAGGCGTGCTTCATTTCAACGATGCGGCATTGCGGCTTCATTCCAAGCAGGCTGTGTACATACACACCTGCGGCTTTCGATTGATCAATTCCCGTTTCCGTAGCCAGTAAGATTGTGTCGACTGCGTCATCGCCAACCTCTTCAATGATTGGGCGGGCGGCTTCTGCGGCCATGGTGACGATATCCTCGTCATGACCGGGCATCGAGATTTTGTCTTGCCCAATCCCACGCGAAAACTTGGCAGGATCTATACCGTGACGCTCCGCAAGCGTGGCAAGATCAATGTACTGGCCGGGTACATAAAAGCTCAGCTTTTCTATACCGATTTGAGTCAAGGATAGGGTGTCTTTCATAGGACTAATCCACTGTTGCCTCGCAGCGATTTGCAATCGCTGCAACCTAAAAGAAAGAGAGCTGTACGGAACTCACGATGGATTTGGTCAATCGTCTCAACCACTGCCTCCGTGGAGCGTTGAGCTGCCGCCAGAAATGGCGCAGCAAGCCCGCACATGTCAGCACCAAGTATCAAGGCCTTGGCCATATCGATGCCGTTTCGAATGCCGCCACTTGCGATCAATGTTGTTTTTCCGCTGTGAGACGACAGAACGGGTGCGCAGGCACGAAGCGACTCGACAGTCGTGCGACCCCAATCCTGAAATACAAGACCCAACGTGTCAGAATCATCAAGTCGACGGTGATATTCGATCCTGCTCCAAGACGTACCGCCGCGCCCAGCAACGTCAAAATAACGGATACCGGAGTCTAGGCCGAGCTGTACATCTTCCGGGCCTAGTCCGGCACCAACCTCTTTTAGGAGTAGAGGAACTTTTAAGTCGCTTACGAGTGTGCTGAGCCTGTCTGAAAGGCCTGCGAAGTTCCTGTCGCCCTCGGGCTGGATTGCTTCTTGCAGTGGGTTGAGGTGCAGATAAATTCCGTCCGCTCCAACCACATCGATCGCGGCCTGGCATTCATCTGTGCCGAGTCCATTGTTGAGCTGCACAGCCCCAATATTTGAAAGCAAAACGGCATTTGGTGCCAATTTGCGAAGGTCAAAGCTCTGCCGAGCTTCTGGGGTGGAAAACATTACTCGCTGCGAGCCTACGGCCATAGCAATTTCACGAGCTTCTGCGGCCTCAGCAAGATTTCGGTTAATCTGTAGAATCTCGTCGCCGTCACCGCCGGTCATTGATGAGATCAGCAAAGGCAATCGGAGCGGCTTACCCATAAATTCTGTCGACGTATCCACATCATCAAGATCAAGTTCGGGCAGCGCGCGATGGGCCAGTCGTATAACGTCAAAACCGCTCCCCCCACGCTCCACAGCCGGATCTTCGGCAATGGCCCGGAGATGATCTGTCTTACGCGTGTTGATTTGGTCTTTCACTTGCGCTCCATCTTGAAGTGCGTCCGCATGAGTTCACCAGGGTTTGTTTGCGCTGCCAGCAGCGAAAGTTCTCCGCAGAGGACCGTTGCGGCGCATATCACCGCTAGCCTGCGACCATTCTCGCCCGGCTCTCGCTCTGACCTGCATCCCAACTTGGTGAGGTTCTCTTCGATCTTGTCGCTCATTTTCCCGTTGCCGACGGTTCCGACGATGACGTTCGGTAATGTGCAGGAGAAGTAGAGGCTTTTCTCACGGGCCTCACAATGCACGATGCCTTGTGAGCCTTCGATTATGTTCGCAGCGTCTTGTCCGGTGGCGAGGTAAAACGCCAAAAGCATGTTTGCAAAATGTGCATTGGCGCTGCGAAGGCTACCCGCAACGTTTCCACCAATTAAGTTCTTCTCGGTATTGAGTTGAACCATCTTTTCAGGCGTTGTGCGAAGCAGGCGTTTGCAAATGTCGCGTGATATGTCGATTTCGGCGACGACGTACTTACCACGACCAAGCAGAGCGTTCACGGCGCTCACTTTTTTGTCCGTGCAGAAGTTTCCCGATATCGAGCTGTATTCCAAGTGAGGATACTCTTCGAGCAGCCAGGACAACAGCGCGTCAGCCGCTCCCGTCACCATGTTATGACCGGACGCATCGCCAGAACTGCATTCGAAACGGATGTACAGAAGGTTACCGACGATTTGACGGTTAAGTCCTATCAAGCGCGCGAACCGACTGGTGCTGCGCACGATGGCGTCAAGTTCATCTTTGCGGCCAGAAATCGAGTCCCATGCCGCATATGCATCGGCCGCCGTCTTAGCTCTGAGGATCACAGAACGCGTCATGCGCTCATCAACAACTGTGCATCTCACTCCGCCTGCATGGCGAGTGACGCGCGCGCCACGCCCGGTTGAGGGCCATAAAGGCGTCTCGTAAGTTGCCATAGGCACACGCACAGCCTCGTTGACCGTATCACCGGTAATTTCGATCGGTCCGACCCACTCGGTTGGCACAGGTGTGATATCTAAAGACGTGTGTTTCATGAACTGGGCAGCTTCCTCTTTATTTATTCCTGCACCATGACAAAGTGTAAGTCAAAGTTTACATATCGAGTGTAAACTAAAATTTTTACGATTTTAACCCGTTTTGCATGACTGCGATAACCGATGCGCTTTGTCCACCGTCAATTGTTATATTGGCCCTGTTTTGCCTTTAATACAGAGCCTTAGTGTCGCACCAAAGGGATGCTGAATGCCGAGTCTTTGCGCATTTTTCAAGCAGGTGGTTACAAGAATTGTATCGTCATTGAGAATGAGAATTTTCCTCAATTAACGAGGTTTCACAGCATTTTAAGTTTGTTGGAAGGTAGTTTTGCCACTTGTATCAAAAGCCTTCTCAAGATCACGATGATGGTAACAAGCAGATTTTGATTTGAAACTTCGAGATTTCGAGAAGGCCTATCTGAACTACGTTTTGTCCAAATACCACACCTGCAACAGGAAGAATGGTGATTGCCGCCGAGTAACTTTGAACCTCGGCCGTTGGAGTGGATTAAAATGTTGGAACTATTGCGGAGGCACGAAGAAACACAACAATAGTTGTACTTACGTTTAATCGTTTTGCGTCAGGCAAACTGTCCTTGGCAAAACCACCCAGAACTCATCGTGCCGCCATGGGCGTAATACAGCCAGAGACGTTCCCCCCCATCTGTCACCACATGCCAATAATCACGTACGCCGCTACGCCAATCAGGCTCATCAAGCCACCATTCCGGCGCGATTCTTTCTGGCCCGCTGGCCTCTTGCAACTTATGCACCCGCCCGCGCCAGCGAAACTGTACCGCTGGTTGGGGATGGTCTGCGGCTTGAACTGGCTCAGCTCGCCACATGAGTATAGGTCTTGGATTTACTGGTTTGGGCCAGCTTTCGGCTGGTTCTGACCAAGCGGCGGCCATAACCTGTGCGGTTTTCTCCGGTATATGACTGTTGGCCGGATGACGGTGGGTGATGGATTCAAAACCCACACGCCCGCCGAGTCGGCCAATCAGGTCCTGAAGCGCAGCATCATGGTGCAAACGGGCACGTCCTCTCTCGGCGGCCTCCATATGACCCGAAGCAGTGCGTTGGTGGATAGGATCGGTCGCAATTGCCTCGAGCCGCAGCACGTCAATGCCAAAGCCTGCGTCGATCTCATCAAGGCGCATCTCCAGCAGCTGCCGCATACGGTCTGGCTGATCAGCGGGGCGAGCGAGGCCTACTTCTGTTGCGCCCATACTGCCATCTGCGCGATGCGCCTCGAGCCGTATAATGCGCGCGCCCTGACCCTTATCTTCCAGAAGTTGACATAGTCTGGGCAACAGACGATCTACCCCTGCGAGCACGTCCTCTTTGAGCCCTATCGGTTCTGGCAGGCTCAGCCGCGTCGCGAAGCGTGGGGGTGCGGCCTCAGGCGAGACAGGTTCAGGCGCAGCACCCACTGCCTGATCCAGGCGCAGCAGAAGCCCCTTGCCAAAGCGGCGCGCCAAGGGCGCGCGTGGCTGGCCCAACAGATCGCCGATCTGGCGTAGGCCCAGGCGGTTGAGTGCTGCAATCTGCTCTTCCTCCAGCCGCAGTGCTGCAACCGGCAAAGGTGCAAGAGCCTGATGACATTGGCCGGGTGGTGCGATCCGTGCCTTCTGCTGCGCGCCAGAAAAGGCCACCACAACAGGGGGCGCACCGCCACGTTCCCAATGTTTGCGTTTCGCTGCGCGAGAACGGGTGGCACGTGCCTCCTGATCTATGGCGTCGCCGTTACGGTCGTGCCCCGGCGCAATGCCTGCATAGCGTGCCAATGCCCAGGCTGTGCCGACGGTTCCCGCAATCCCGCAGCGTACGGAAAGACCGAAATCACCCGCTTCCGCCTCAATCCGGGTGAGCATCGTCGTTTCACCTCCAAAAAGATGTGCGCAGCCTGTGATATCGAGAAGCAACCCGGTTGGCGGCTCTCGCGCGACCCAGGGGCTCAGTTTTCCTGCCCACCGCATGAGACTGTTGAGAAAGCGCGCTTCTTCCGATGTATTTTGCGGTCGTGTAATCAACCCGCCGCATATAGCATGGGCATCGCGCAAGGGCTGCCCGGTATGCAGACCTGCGTTTTCTGCGGCCTCGTTCAGCGCACTCAAAACCTGCATTTGCCCACTTTCGCGCACGACTGCGAAGGGAGTATCTGGCGCAAGTGTAAGCTGCCGTAAAAGCCGCTCCGCCCCCAGCCGGGGGAACCACAGAGATAGAATACGCCGTTCGGACATAGCAGCGGAACCGATTCAGGAGCAATTTGTTCACTTTTTGTTCTTTTTTAAATTGAGACTATCGCCGAGTCGAGTCCAGCGCTTGCATTGTTCCCTTAATAAGCACATCAAAGCACAAAACTTAACATAGGCATCAGTCCTTTGGATCAATCCGGTTGACGCGTGGGCGCGCAGACGGCTTAAACGAGACATGGCCGACCCACTGGATACCGTCTTTGCTGCTCTTGCTGACCCGACGCGCCGCGCGATTCTGTCGATGCTGCTGGAAGACGATATGGCCGTCACCGATGTGGCAGAGCCGTTTGACATGTCACTTGCGGCAGTGTCCAAACATTTGATCATCCTGACCAAGGCTGGTTTGATCAGCCAGGAACGCCGTGGTCGCGTTAAATGGTGCAAGCTGGAGCCAGATGCGCTCCGCGACGCCAGTATCTGGATGCAAAGTTTCGGTCAGTTTGAGGCGGTCAATCTCGACGCTTTCGAGCGATTTTTGGAGGCGGAACTTGGCAGTGATGGATGATGCCACGAAGGCGCTCACGGCGATGTTGCCCTCACACTTGCCAGAGCCTGCAATCGAGTTGGTCGATCCGGCCGTGCTGGTGCCGATGCAACAAGGCAGGACAATGGCCAGCGGCGTTTTTCGCGCCGATGGCAGTTTTTGTGGCTCATCGCGCACGTTGACTTCCGCTAATCGATTTTCTGGCATTCCCGACTACTCAGTTCCCACGAAAAAGCTCTCTGGAAGGTTTCTGTTTGCCGGTATCGGGCGGCATCACTTTGGACATTTTCTTCTTGAATGCGTGCCAAGACTCTGGCCGCTGGATGAAGACCTTGGCCTCGATGGGCTGATAATCATTCCAAAGCAAGGCATTGATTTCGAAGCTGTATTCAAACGGCGTTTGGGTGCTTTCGTCGATTTGCTCAGCGATGGTTTGCCGGTGCACTTTGTGAACGAGCCTGTTGAAGTTGATGCGCTTTTTGTAGCGAGCCAAGGTATGGGGCACAGGCTTTGGTCTGCCGGGACGGAACGCTTTAGAAATTTCATGCGATCTTGTGTCGCGCAGAGGGTTGCCCCAGATGGGCCAGAACGACTTTACATTTCGCGCCGTAGGATCAAGCGCGAAGAACAGAAGGTCGATAAAGAGGCTGAGATTGAACGCGTTATGCATGACGCGGGATACGAAATTTTCCATCCCCAAGAACATAGTCTTCGCGTGCAGTGCGCGCGCTACATGGCGGCCTCTCATATCGTTGGTGCAGATGGCTCCGCCTTCCACCTGGCACCTTTTGCAATGCGGGCTGGAACAAAGGTCGGCGTGTTTCAACGTCGTTTTCGTTCGGTTGCAATGGATGCGCTTGAACGGCAGATAACGGCTTTTTGCGATGTCGAACTTACGCGTGTAAACCCGCTTGAACCTTTGCCTGATGGCGTGTCCGAACGAACAGAAAAAGCCAAAGTGGATTTGATGAAACTAAAAGACGCTTTTCGTGAAGCAGACTTGATTTAGCGAAATCTGCTAGGCAACCGCCTCTTCATTCTTGAGCAACAATATCAGTGCGATTACAGTCAAACCAACGCCAACCAGGATTAAAACTGGTGGAAGTGCATGGCCAAGCGCTGCTTGCCAGCAAAGCACCCAACTAGGTGTCAGATAAGTATAGGCCATGACCTTGGCGCTGGGCAGGCGCAACGTGGCGTACTGCAACAAGACAAATGTCACTGCCGTTGCAAAAATCGCCGTATAAAAGATCGTTATCCAAACGATTGAAGGTAACTCGCCCCAATCCATAGCCTTAATGTCATTGAAGCCTGCTATGGCGATCAGCAATGCTGCGGCGACCATGGCACCGAAGGAGAATACAATAGGGTGCTCACCACGGTTCAGCTTACGCACCATCGGTGTATAAAGTGCGTGTCCAATACAGCCCCAGAAGAATATCAGCTCTCCGCGCCCCATTTCAAACCGCATCGCGGCGTTCAGGTCAGCCCCGAAAATCACCCACAAAGCTCCCACGGCGCCGACGGCGATGGCAAACCCCATCCGCGCAGTCATGACTTGACGCAATAGTATGTAGCCGAAGACGCCGGATAAAATCGGCGTCAATGTGAATACAGCTGCGGCGCTGACCGGAGGCGCTGTCTTGAGCGCTTCGAACATCATTACGAAGTAAAAACCCATCGCGCTGCCAAGCAACAGATATCGCCAAGGAGAGGCAAACGCGCTGCGTGGAATGCCGGTGATCAAATAGGCAGCGCCTCCCAACAGGATTGACGCAAGCACGAAACGCGTCGCGTTTAATGCAGTTGGAGCAATATGCGGCGCTGCCATTGACCCCAGGGCAAAAGATCCCGCAATCAGCGCGGAAAAAGTCAGCATGGCCGCGTGACCGCGAAGGCTTTCAGTCATACGTCGTCCCAGGCCTTTGCGTGTTCTTTCAAGAACGTCAAAAAAGCTTGAACTTTCGTTGTTCTGTGCAGGTCCATATGAGTCACCAACCAAAGAGGTGCAGCCCATTCGTCGCGCGGTGGCAAAACTTCGGTCAGTCCACCCAGTTCACGGGCTTCCAGCCGTGACATAAAACCTATGCCTGCGCCTTCCTTCACCGCGCGTCGCTGCGCATGAACATCACCGCTGCGAAAGATGATCCGATTTTCGTCCACGGTTGCACGCAACCATCTTGTAAATGGTGCACGGGACTTTGGGTCATCAGCGCTGACAAAGTAATGCGCGTTGAGCTCGCCTTCAGATTTCGGTAGGCCCTGGCGTTCGATGTACTTATCACTCGCGAAAAGCGTCGTCGCTTGTTTGAAGAACGGTTGCACGACGTTGTCGGGTTGATCTGGGACGGACCCCGCGCGGACGGCAACATGCGCCTCGCCGTACTCCAATCGGAAAAGGCGGTCGCCGGTCAAGTAGCGAACAATAATGTCCGGATAGTTTTCACGAAACGCGGCCAAAACTGGGACCAGCAAATGGCTGAGAACACCTAAAGAGGTTACAACAAGCTCACCGGACACGTCATTGCCCCGACCACGAATCCGGCCAGCAAGCTGACTGAATTGATCGTCAGTGGCTTGCGCTACGCGCAACAAATCTTCGCCAGCCTCAGTCGTTGTGTAGCCGCGCGCATGGCGCTGAAACAGTTTGACGCCTAATTGCTCTTCCAATGCATCAATATGACGGATTACCGTTGCGTGATGCACGCCGAGAACGTCAGCCGCGCCGCTAACTGTGCCGACGCGGGCAACCTGAAACGCCGTACGAACCTCATCCCAATTGTCCATTGTATGTAACCTTGATATCTGTGCGAATTTTCACATTTGACGAGTTTTTTCGTCTTAACGTTATCATTAGCACGAAACACTCTGGCCGAAAACTGCAATGTGAAGATGCGGTGAACTGAGTTCAGATGCTTCTCGCAGCGGCACAAAGGTTACTGAGTTTTTGCTGAGCGAGCTCTGGCGTCAGCAAACCGAGACCGCAATCCGGCGCCGCGATTAGTCGATCCCGATCAATGTACTCTAGAGCAGATTTCAGACGCTCAGTGATCTCTTCAACGCTTTCAACCCGACTCTGCGCTACTGCGACAGCCCCAAATACAACGGTTTTACGCGATAAGTTTTGCAGCAAGATCAGATCGTTCTTGCAATGCGCATCTTCGATTGAAATCTGATCGAACTGCGCCTCATCGATTGCATTGGCTAACTGCTGATAACTATCCGGATCCGCCTTCTTGTACTCAAAATCGTCGAGATGCTCCGGATAGCCGCAACACATATGGACAACGCGTGTCACGTCGTTGGGAAGTCCATGAAAAGAGCGCTCTAACCCTTCCATGCCAAAATCGAGCGCGTCTTTGACGTTGCGCGCAAAGAGTGGCTCATCGACCTGGATATACTTGCACCCCGCTTCAGCCAGAGCCAGCACTTCTGCATTGACGGTTTCTGCCAGCTCGGCGTTCAGACGTTTGCGGTCATCGTAATGACAGTCCGCCACCGTATCCATGATGGTAAGCGGGCCGGGCAGGGTGAATTTAACTGGTCGGTCAGTTAGGTCTTGTGAGGCTTTCCAGTCATGAACGCTGTAGGCAGTGCCGGGATGGCCAACGTCGCTGCGGATTGCAGGTAGGTCTGTTTCATAAGCACCGTCACGCAAGACCTTTGTTTCAAGCCGATCAAAGTCAAAACCCGCGAGATGCCGGCAATGGTAATGAATGTAATTCTCACGCCGTACCTCGCCATCGGTGACAACATCGACGCCCGCGCGCACTTGCGCGTCGATGACTTCTTGGGCAGCCCTTACGAATGCCGCTTCATACGAGGCGTCTGCACTATAATTCAGTGTGATTGTAGGGTCATTCATTCCCGTCGATGACCGGCTCGCGTCAAACCAATCGCGGATGGGAACATACTCCGGCTTCGGGTAGGAGCCGATCGTTGTTGTTGAGATACCGCTGCTGCTCATATCTTACCCGCACCAAATCCGTGTTATCGTACCGGATGTATCTATATCCAGGTTGATGCGCTTCGCGTTGTAGTCGGTGGTGATGATGCTTCCGGGCGCCACCACACGAACCGGTTCTGGCCATGCGTCCTGATTGAAGGTCTCAACAGGCTGGCCAACTAGCTCTTCGTTTTCCGATACACCACAACTGTCTGGCGTACGCTCAATCAGGCCGGAGGGTTGAACCGCCTCAGCGGTTTCCTCCTTCGTAGTTTCCACCTCTTCCGGCGGTTCAATTTCTGTGATCGGATCGACGTCTTCCACGGTTTGACAGCCAGATAAAACAACCACTGTCAATAACAACCAACGCATCGCTGAAATTCCTTCTCTTCTGGCGGGCAGCTTTAGCGATGCGGTGCGTCCGCGCAAGCCCGACGACGACATTCTATTGAAATGCAGCGCGGATTCACTCAAAGTCGCTTCAAAAGAACTTGGGAGGACAGTTATGCGCACCACAGCCGCAGTGGCCCTAGAGGCTGGCAAACCGCTAGAGGTGATGGAGGTAAATCTCGATGGACCGAAGGAAGGGGAGGTTCTTGTCGAGATAAAAGCGACCGGGCTCTGCCACACGGATGACTTCACGCTTTCAGGCGCTGACCCTGAAGGTGCGTTTCCGGCCATTCTCGGCCATGAAGGCGCAGGCGTTGTTCTCGAAGTTGGCCCTGGCGTAACGTCTCTGGAACCCGGGGATCATGTGATCCCGCTTTACACGCCTGAGTGCCGGGAGTGCGATTACTGCCTCAACCCAAAGACTAATCTTTGTCAGGCGATCCGAACGACCCAAGGCCAAGGTGTTATGCCCGACGGCACCTCGCGGTTTTCCATGCTCGATGGCACTCCGATCCTGCATTACATGGGCTGCTCGACTTTTTCCAATCACACGGTTTTGCCTGAGATCGCGCTGGCAAAGGTACGAAAGGACGCGCCGTTCGACAAAATCTGCTACATTGGGTGCGGCGTGACGACTGGCATTGGCGCTGTGATGAACACAGCCAAGGTTGAAATCGGTAGCCGCGCGGTTGTCTTTGGACTTGGCGGCATTGGCCTCAACGTTATTCAAGGGCTGAAACTGGCCGGCGCTGATCAGATCGTGGGAGTGGACCTGAACCCTGCCAAAGTCCCGATGGGTGAGAAGTTTGGCATGACCGACTTCGTCAATCCTTCAGAGGTAGATGGCGATCTGGTGTCTCATTTGGTCGAACTGACTGGAGGTGGGGCCGATTACTCCTTTGATGCGACAGGCAATGTTGACGTCATGCGCGCGGCTTTGGAATGTGCGCACAAGGGCTGGGGTGAGAGCATTATCATTGGTGTTGCACCCGCCGGGGCAGAGATTGCCACCCGTCCGTTCCAACTGGTTACTGGCCGCGTCTGGCGCGGAACAGCGTTCGGCGGCGCTCGCGGTCGTACGGATGTGCCGCAAATCGTTGATTGGTATATGGACGGCAAGATCGAAATCGACCCAATGATCACCCATACAATGGGGTTAGAAGACATCAACAAAGGCTTTGATCTGATGCACTCGGGAGAGTCGATCCGCTCGGTCGTCGTTTATTGATCAACAGGGCGGGCAACGCACCCGCCCGTTTCACATTCTAGTGTCTCGACATGGCGGCTCAGCTTGATAGACAGAGCTGAACGAAAAACGACTTGAGCGGACACACATGACACTGATTTCCAGGCGTAAATTTGCCGCGTCTCTTTTGGCAGGCGCAGCAGTAGCAGGCTGTACGCCGTTTGTGCCAGAACAGGCACCTGATGAGGTGAGCCAGCTGGCTAATGGAATCGCCGCCTTGGACCCGTCAATTGATCCAGCAGAGGCCTTCCGCGCAGCGGATATTTCGGTCAATTATCCCAAGCAGTTACGCGAAGAGTATGGGGTGACAGACCCGCCGCTCATCCATAACATCAAAGTCAATTCCGGAGCGCGTCCGCGTGGGCTTTGTTGGCAATGGGCCGATGACCTTCAGGCACGTTTGGAGAGGGAGGACTTTCAGACGGTGACCATGCACCGTGCGATTGCAAACGCGTATTCGCGGTTGTTGATCGATCATTCCACGGTGATCATGTCGGCAAATGGCGATACGATGAACGAGGGTATGGTGCTCGATCCCTGGCGATATGGCGGTACGCTCTTCTGGTCTCCAACACTGGAAGACAAGAAGTATGAATGGGTTGAGCGCGAAGTGGTTTTTGCGTGGAAACGTGAACGCGGTCTTCTGAAAACCAAGGATCCTTCTTCCGAAGTTGTACCCGCGCTTAGCTAATTAGTTGGTGCACAAACTATTGTGCACCAGAGCACTTGTATCCTGAGGCGCAGGCTTTACCTCATTGCACAACGCAAAGAGGACTAATTTTCATGACCGACACCCCTTACACACCGCCTGAAGTATGGACATGGGAGCAGGAGAACGGTGGCACATTTGCCTCCACGAACCGCCCGATCGCTGGTGCTACCCATGACAAAGAGCTGCCGGTTGGTAAGCACCCATTCCAACTTTACTCGATGGGTACGCCCAATGGCGTGAAGATCACGGTCATGTTCGAGGAGCTTCTTGCCGCCGGTCACGACGCAGAATATGACGCCTGGCTTATTCGCATTGGGGATGGTGATCAGTTTGGATCCGGCTTTGTAGACATAAATCCAAACTCGAAAATTCCTTCGATGGTCGATCGCTCGGGGCCGGAGCTAGTGAACGTATTTGAATCCGGCTCGATCCTTATTCACCTAGCTGAAAAATTTGGAGCGTTCCTGCCTACTTCAGGGCCTGAGCGCACCGAAGTGATGAACTGGCTTATGTGGCAAATGGGCAGTGCGCCTTATCTGGGCGGCGGATTCGGACACTTCTACGCATACGCGCCCGAGAAATGGCAGTACCCAATCGACCGGTTTGCGATGGAAACCAAGCGGCAGCTGGATGTTTTGGACAAACGCCTGGCGGACCGTCCTTATATTGCGGGGCAGGATTACTCCATCGCGGATATGGCAATCTGGCCCTGGTACGGCAATCTGGCCTTGGGTCGGCAGTATAACGCGGGTACGTTCCTGTCTGTGCATGAATACAAGAACGTCGTGGCTTGGGCCGAAAAAATACTTGATCGCCCGACGGTGCAACGCGGCCGCATGGTCAACCGCACATTTGGCGAACCAAGCGAGCAGCTCTGGGAACGTCACGATGCATCGGATTTTGAAACTCAAACGCAGGATAAGATAGGCGAACCCGCCTGACGCCTAGAAAACGCCCATAGATAAACCAGCACCAAGCGCCGTGCCCATTGCAAGGCATGGTGCTAGCTGGTCTTTAGTCAGTGACTTCTCAGCCAGTATAGCTTCCTGCGTTTGTGCATGGGTGCAGATTATGATCGGGTCCTGCGCCACCTTGAGCCGCCAACCCGTTGCGATGCGCGCGGTTTGGCGGACCGCATTCTCCCCATCGGAGCCTGCACAGACCATTTGCGCATAAGCTCGACCTTCGATTTTACCAAGCACAGGATAATAGCAGCGATCAAAGAACTCTTTCATCGCGCCTGAAAGCGCGGCGAGGTTTTCAGGCGCGCAGAAGATGTAGCCATGCGAGCGCAATAGATCTTCGGGGCCCGCGTCTTCGGCTTGCATAAGAGTGGCGTTTACTTCGTCTCTCGCCCCATCAAAGGCGGCCTCGGCCATTTGCCGCGCGCCGCCTGTTCTGGAGTGATAGACAATCAGCAGCTCCGCCATGACAGAGGCCCCGCGAGCGGGGTCAGTTCATCAGCCCTGCGAAGCGTAAAGCGTCATCGACCATATCCCGTGTGCCGTCGCTCAGACCGGTCAGTGGAGAGCGCACCTCTTCGCTGCAAAGTCCGAGTTGTGACATCGCGTATTTTGCGCCGACGAGGCCCGGCTCAGTGAAGATGGCTTTGTGCAAGGGCATCAGTCGATCCTGAATTTCAAGCGCTTTGGCGTAATCATTGGAGAGTGTCGCCTCTTGCACTTCAGCAACCATTTTGGGTGCGACATTGGCCGTCACGGAAATGACGCCGACACCGCCCTGCGCATTAAAGCCGTGAGCGGTGGCATCTTCGCCGGAGACCTGCACAAAATCCGGGCCGCAGCTCATACGCTGGTGGCTGACCCTTGCAAGGTCGCCAGTTGCGTCTTTGACACCGATTATGCGTGGAAGCTTTGACAGTTCGCCCATAGTTTCAGGCGTCATGTCGATCACCGAACGACCTGGGATGTTGTATATGATGATGGGCAGCTCGCAGCAGTCGTGAAGCGCTGTGTAGTGCGCGATCAGTCCGCGTTGCGTTGGCTTGTTATAATAGGGTGTGACAACAAGTGCAGCATCCGCGCCAACCTTTTCCGCGTGCTGCATAAAGCGGATCGATTCGACGGTGTTATTGCTGCCAGCGCCGGCGATAACGGGAACCCGTCCAGCGGCGGCTTGCACGACGGTCTCGACGACTGTTTCATGTTCTTCGTGGCTCAAGGTCGGGCTTTCTCCCGTCGTTCCTACAGGAACCAACCCATTGCTGCCTTCGCTGATATGCCATTCAACAAGCTTCTTGAGCGTATCAAGGTCTAATTCACCGTCTTTAAACGGCGTGACCAGGGCAGGAAATGATCCTTTAAACATGATACGCTCCTTTTCTTCTAATTGCCCTATTTTGGGCTATATTGCCACTTACGGTCGTGCAGAATTTGCGCTGACCTGCTTTGTTTGTGATTAGACGCTTTACCAACACCCGCATAGGCTGGCGCTGTGTATCGTCGCTGAGCTAATAAAATCAAGATATGTTGCGTAACATAAACTCTGTTTTGCTGTCTTTTCTTCTGGTTTTTTCCGGATATCACGTGTCTGCGGAGACGTCTGAAGAGATATCCAGCAGCCATGAACGCGTGGCGCCACGACCACTTCAAAGCGCATTTTCTGCTATGAGCGACGGCCGTTGGGATGTCGCATCGCAGTTGGCGAAGCGTGATGGGCCCGCCGCCGAGGCGCTTATCGAGTGGTATCGATTGCGCGAAGGGTCTGGAAACCCACAAGAGGTTCTAACCTTTCTGGAAGACCATGGAGATTGGCCAGGTCTAGACTTGTTGCGTGCGCGTTCGGAGCTGGCCATGGTGCAAGCGGAACCGGATCAAGTTGCGCAGTTCTTTGACGGACATGCGCCTCAGTCAGGTCTTGGTGCTTTGAATTATGCTCGCGCCCTCGAGAAACTCGGTCGTAAGGAGGAAGCTGACGCGATGCTGATTCAGGCATGGCGGACGCTTGATTTGTCTGATTCTGAGCATGATGCGTTCATCAAGGCGCGCGCAGACTTGCTCAAACCGTACCACAGTGAACGGCTCGACATGGCACTTTGGCGCGGGTTGCGCGATGTTAAAAAGATGTTGCCGCTTGTTGCAAAAGACGACCGGCAGATTGCAGAAGCTCGAAAAGCCATTGAAAAATCTGGCGCGAACCCTGATGAGGTTCTGAAGAAGCTGCCAAAATCAGCGATTACAGATGCGCACATCGCCTATGCTCTGTTCCGACGACACTGGGACAAGAAACAGCGTGACGCAGCGATCAAGCTCATTCTGCGTCAAAGCAGGATTACAGATGGCCTAGGCCAACCTGAGCGGTGGGCGCGTTCGCGCCGAGTTCTGGTGCGAGCGCAAATGGAAGACGGCGCATTTCAGAAAGCATATGATCTGGCGTCGATACATGGGCTCGCAGGTGGTTCTAACTTTGCGGAACTCGAATGGCTTGCTGGTTACATCGCATTTCGCCATTTGGAAAAACCTGCTTTAGCAGCTCTGCACTTCACCAATTTGCGCAATGCGGTCAAGACGCCAATTTCACTTGGTCGAGCGGGGTATTGGCTCGGTCGTGCTTACGAGGCTAAGGGGGATGAAGCTCTTGCGCGAGAAGCCTATGCTTTTGGTGCCACGCACCAAACCAGTTTCTATGGCTTGCTCTCTGCTGAGAGAGCTGGACTGCCCTTTGATGACACGTTGGGTGGAGAAGAAACGCGTCCGAAATGGCATGATGCGTCTTTTACGGAAACTTCGCTTTTTCAGGCGGGTAGCCTACTAATGGCGTCCAACCGAGCGGATACGGCAGAGACTTTTTTCAGAAAACTAGCCACCACGCTTTCCAGGATAGAGCTCGTGCAATTGGGTGATGCTCTGGAGGATCTCGGTTCGCCGCACTTGCAGGTCATGGTTGGCAAATCGGGTGCTCGCAAAGGCGTGACGGCTCCTGCGCCGTACTTTGCGCTTCATCCGCTTGCTGACTTGGAGCTCCCGGTCCCTGCAGAACTGTCGCTATCCATAGCGAGACGCGAAAGCGAGTTCGACCAATCGGTGACAAGCGGTGCTGGTGCCATGGGCCTGATGCAACTTATGCCAAAGACGGCATCTGAAGTCGCGCGCAGTTTGGGCGTTGAGGGGCATTCACGCGACAAGGTCTACAATGACTGGATGTACAATGCGCGACTGGGTTCCACATATCTTGCACGTATGGCCGCCCGGTTTGATGGAAATATTGTTATGATGGCTGCCGCCTATAACGCGGGACCATCAAGACCGGTACGATGGATGGAAGAGTTTGGAGACCCGCGCGGACAGGACATCGATGTAATCGATTGGATCGAGAGCATTCCATTCGCGGAAACACGCAACTACGTTATGCGTATTGCAGAAAGCGTACCGATTTACCGGGCACGGCTCGGGCTAAACCCGCTGCCGGTGCCGTTTAGTGAAGAGCTCGCAGGTAACACCTTTGCTGTTCAGGGCGAGTAACTAACGACGCTCAGTCACCGTGATTATGCTTTTTCTTGTTGGCATCACTGGAACCATGGCCTGAATGATCTTCATTTGTTGCAGCATCGGAACCGTGATTTGAATGGTCCTCTGCGTCTGACTTTCGCGCTTCAACGTTGAAAATAACATCGATTTCGCCAGCATTCTCAAACACCAGTGTTGCAGGGATCTCTTCGCCAACTTCGAACGGATCACCGTTAAGCCCCATGAACATCACATGATAGCCGCCCGGTTGCAGGGGTGTTACCTCTCCGGCAGGTATATCAACACCATCAACGTGGATCATTTTGGCTACGCCATCGGTCTCTTCGATGTTGTGCAACATCACCCGTGGAAAGTCGGCACGTACTTCGATCAGGCGATCATCTTCGCCTCGATTGATGACAGCGAAGTAACCAGCAGCCGCTTGCGCCGTTGCGGCGGTTTCAAAGCTCATCGGATGTATGATGCGAAGGGTAGGTGGACCGTACTCATGGCTCAGTGCGGTTGAAGCACTGAGTCCAATAACAAGACTTGAAAGCGGCAAAACTTTTTTAATCATAATGTCCTCGCGTTGATTAGAAGGAACCTAAGGGTAGCAAGTGCCGTATGTAAGACACCTGCGCGAGTTTTTTGCAGGGCGAAAACAAACCGTGCTTCGAAGGTCTAATGAAGCGAATGAGCGGCTCGAGTTCTTTAGATTTTTCTTGGTGGTGAACGCGCGAAATAAGGGCGCCAATTGCGCGATTCCACGTTCTTTTTCTTGGTGATCGACTTACTTTGGTTGCGTTCGGTCAAGTTGGCCGAAAACTTCAAAGTCGAGGATTGATCCGAAAGAGACGACACGCCAGAGAACGGGCAGTCTGCTGTGCCTGGTTTTTTTTCCGTTTCAACCGGTTGCCCGGTTTCCAGCGAAACATAAACGATCTGGCCGTTTAGACACAGTGCAATGACGCCAGGTTCTGCGGAGCTCAGTAGAATAGGTTGCGCAACCACACGAAGCGCCAGCACCATGGCAAGCAAAAGCGCCAAAGCAACATGCACAAGTTCTAAAACTGAAAAACGCAAACGCCAGATCCCGCAACCAACGTGTCATTTCGAAACATCGATAGCAGGGCTCTTGTCTTTTGGCTATGTTTGTAACCGACGTTGACGCCAAAGTGTAAACAGGCCCGCCGCCACGATCAAAGTCGCGCCAATCGCAACATTGCTCTGAATTCTCTCGGAAAAAACCGCGACTCCAATCGCGCTTGCGAAAACCAACTGCAGATAAGCGAAAGGCTGAACCGCACTGGCCTCTGACACTTCATAGCACTTGATCAGGGTATAGTGTCCTGCAGCCCCAGTCAGACAAAGCATGACCATCCAGGCCCAATCAAGCGTGCTCATTGGTTCCCAAAACCACAGACCGACCATCGTGATTGCGACAGCACCCACAGTTCCGGTCCAGAAAAAGCTGGTCATGGCTCTGTCTTTTCGGGCGGCAAAGCGCGTCAGCAGACCGTAAAGCGCAAACATCAGCGCTGAAGCCACCGCGATGATGGCTTGCGGTTTGAACACGCCAAATCCAGGCTGCAAAATGATCAGCACGCCGATGAAACCGATTCCAATCGCAATCCAGCGCCGCCAGCCCACGTATTCGCCCAGAACCGGGCCGGACAACGCAGCGATCAAAAGCGGGTACGCGGCAAAGATTGCGTGGCTTTCAACTAGTCCAAGATAAGTGAAAGCCGCAACCATGACACAAATCTCAGATACCAAGAGAACGCCGCGAAAAATCTGAAGCAAGGGTTGCTCGGTTCTTGCGGTGGCACGCAGACCACCGTTCTGGCGACTAGCAAGAGTGATCACAACGGCGGCGAAAAACCAGTAACGGATCATAACCACCATGAAGACGTTGTACTCGCGCGCGAGATGCTGAGAGATGCCATCCTGCACCGCGAAGATAAAAGTTGTGGTGATCATCAAAAGAATGCCTAACCGGGTATTCTGCTCGGTCATTGTGGCGCTTTCCTTGCGATTGTCATGTGCCGTTTACGCCCGAAACCGGGTACGCGTTCTACGTCAAATCCTGCAGATTGAAGATCGCGACGCACTATGCCTGCGGCTGTATATGTCGCTGCTGTCCCGTTTGGTTTAGTGTGATCAGAAACTTTTTGAAGTAGGTCCGCTTGCCAGAGCTCCGGGTTTTTTGCAGGCGAGAACCCGTCAAGAAACCAAGCGTCTGCCATTCCTGACCAAATGGGCAACGTTTCTCGCGCATCACCATATATCATGGTGAATCGAAGGTCTTCCGTTTCAAAAGAATTCTCACCCCAAAACGGCGCAAGCTCGGATGACAGTTCAGAAAGCGCAGGAAACCCCATTTGTGCCCGCAGCATATCCTCTGGTGACAATGGAAAGGCCTCAAAACTCGTGAATCGAAGTTGTCCGGTCTGATCGGACTGTCTCCAGCACTGCAGTGCAACCAACAGGTTAAGACCAGTTCCAAATCCAAGCTCTGCAATGTGAAAACCACTTTGGAACCTGTCTGGCAGGTTGTTACCTGCAAGAAAGACATGCCTGGTTTCTTCTAAACCATTGTCCAGGCTGAAATATGGATCATCAAAACGGTTCGAAACCGGTACGTCTGCGTCGCGCCATTCAATTTCGTCTCTCTGGTCCTGCATGCTGGCTTCCGTTACCTAAGGCGGCGACAATGCAGTGGCGATACGAGAATGACAATGGCTGAGGTGACCATCTATGGCGCGGGGATTTTTGGCCTCTCGATTGCATTCACATGTCTCAAACGAGGCGCTAAAGTCAGGGTGATAGACCCGGCCGGTCCCGGTGCCGGAGCATCAGGCGGTATCGTTGGAGCACTTGCTCCGCACGTACCAGAAAACTGGAACTCGAAGAAGGCGTTCCAGTTCGAGAGCTTGCTGAAGGCGAGTGGTTTCTGGGATAAAGTGGAAGCAGTTTCTGGTAAAAGTAGTGGATATGAGCGGACGGGCCGATTGCAACCGGTTTTGGACGAAAAGGCAGAGTGTCTGGCCAAAGAGCGTGCAAAGAATGCCGCGGATCTTTGGCAAGGCGAGGCTGTTTGGGAGGTCTGCAAATCAGATGATTTTGAGTTTACACCAAAAACGCCAACGGGGCTCTTGATTCACGATACGCTGTCTGCTCGGTTGCATCCCGCGAAAGCATGCGACGCGTTAGCGACGGCGATTTTGAGGCTTGGTGGAGAGATTTTGACAGCGGGAAAAGGTCAAGGAGCAATTTTACATGCAACAGGCGTGCATGACTTACAGAAGATCAGCCACGCCTTCGGCCAAAATACTGGCAACGGGGTGAAAGGCCAGGCAGCACTTATTGACTTTTCCGCCCAGAATTCGCCGCAACTGTTTGCCGACACGCTTCATATCATTCCGCACGCCGACGGAACCACAGCAGTCGGGTCTACATCGGAACGTGATTTTAGCGATGCAAATAGCACCAGTCGCTTGCTAGATGACTTGCTGGTCCGCGCCCGAGAGGCCGTGCCAGCGCTTGTGGATGCGCCAGTTATTGCTCGTTGGGCAGGAGTGCGTCCTCGAGCAAAGTCAAGAGCGCCAATGCTCGGTCACCACCCCCTACATAAAGGAGAGTTTATCGCTAATGGCGGTTTTAAGATCGGCTTTGGCGTGGCGCCAATGGTGGCTGAGGTCATGGCGGACCTTATCCTTGATGGCAAAGATACTATTCCAGAGGACTTCCATCCTTCTGCGTCTCTTCCCGAGGTTTGAGACCTGCTCGCGAAAACTCTTGAAAACAAATTTGTAGGTCCCACATTTTTGGTGTCCGCCGCCGAGTTTCGGGGCGGACATAAGCGCCTGTCCCATCACGGGAAGGCAAATTGAAATAGTTATCGCTCAATGGAGGATGACCATGCGAAACTTTGATCTTGCGCCCCTATACCGGGCGTCCATAGGATTTGACCAAATTGCCGACATGATGGACCGCGTTCTGTCCGGCGACGTAAACCAACCTTCTTATCCACCTTACAACATCGAGAAAACCGCAGATGATGCCTATCGCATCTCGATAGCCGTGGCCGGATTCAGCGACGAAGAGCTTTCTGTCGAATTACGCGAAGGGTCTTTGATCGTATCAGCACGTAAGTCCGAGGACGCGGCAGAGCGCAACTACCTGCATCGCGGTATTGCGACCCGTGCCTTTGAGCGCAAGTTCCAGCTTGCAGATCATGTGCGCGTCACTGGCGCGAGCCACGTCGATGGCATGTTGCATATTGATCTGGAACGCGAAGTGCCCGAAGCGCTGAAGCCGCGTCAGATCGAAATAGCCAGTGGCAAAGCGATTGAAAAGGACGTGGTTGACGCAAAGGCTGTCAACTAAAGCTTCCGCCCAAATCTAGCAAAATACGCCTCGGCATTGGCTTGCCGGGGCGATTGTTATGCCAAAAACGCCGAAATTTCGCCCTTTGGTTGCCCGAGCTTTCCGGTTAGAGAATGCCAAGGCGATTAGAAGGTGATGCAATTGAGTGGTCGCAACATCACTCCTGTTATTCTCTGCGGCGGTTCCGGCACGCGGCTTTGGCCGCTGTCGCGTAAGAGTTATCCGAAGCAATTTGTTCCGCTCGTCGGCGAAACCAGTCTTTATCAGCAATCCGCGCAACGATTGTCCGGAGATGGATTCGACCGCCCTATCGTGGTGACCAATTCTGATTTCCGTTTCATAGTCACGCAACAGCTTGCTGAAGTGGGGTTGGAGCCCGGCCCGATACTGATCGAACCTTCGGCGCGCAACACGGCGCCAGCTCTCTTGGCAGCTGCTTTGGTGCAAGCAAAAACAGATGCGAATTCGCTATTGCTCGCTGCCCCGTCGGATCATTTCATTCAGGACGCCAAAGCGTTCTGCCAAAGCGTGGCGCGTGGCATCGCAGCGGCAGAGGCCGGGCAGATTGTGACGTTTGGCATCACGCCAGCACGACCAGAAACCGGCTATGGCTACCTAGAATTGGGTGATCCTCAAGACGACGGTGCAACTGCGCTTAAACGATTTGTCGAAAAGCCGAAGATTGAAGCTGCGGAGGCTATGCTTAGCCAGGGCGGCTATCTATGGAATGGAGGTATTTTCCTCTATGCGGCGAAGACGTTAATCGACGCGTTTGAGGCTTACGCGCCGGAACTTTTGAAGCATGTGAATGCTGCGGTCGATGCAGCGGAGCGCGATCTTGATTTTCTGCGTCTCGCTCCAAGGTCTTGGGAGAAGTGCGAAGACATTTCAATCGATTACGCGATCATGGAAAAAGCGGAAAACCTGTCTGTGGTGGAGCATAGTGGAGACTGGTCCGACTTAGGCGGGTGGGAGGCCGTTCGTCAGCATTCCGATCTGGATCAGAATGGTGTCGGTAGCGATGGTGCGGTTCTGGCCGTTGATTGCAAGGACACGCTCTTGCGCTCTGAGGCAGATAATCTACAGCTGGTGGGTCTTGGGCTTGAGAACATCGTCGCTGTGGCTATGCCGGATGCGGTTTTGGTGGCCAACAGAGACCGAGTGGCAGATTTGGGCGATGTTGTAAAAAACATGCGCGCGAAAGAAGTGGCGCAAGCCGACACATTCCCCAAGGATCATCGCCCATGGGGCTTTTTCGAAACTCTTAGTCTGGGGCCACGTTTTCAAGTTAAACGGATCGTAGTTAATCCCGGAGCTGCTCTTAGCCTCCAGAGCCATGTGCACCGGGCGGAGCACTGGATTGTCGTGGCAGGCACTGCGAAAGTGACAGTTAATGACGAGGTGAAGCTCGTTAGCGAAAATCAATCTGTTTACATCCCGCTTGGCGCAATACACCGGATGGAAAACCCTGGCAAAGTTCCGATGGAACTCATCGAAGTGCAAACCGGGAGTTATTTGGGTGAGGATGACATTGTGCGCTACGAGGATGTCTATTCGCGCGGACAGGGCGCCAAAGGCTAAATCGTCAGCTTGCCTTTGCTATCATGGCCTGGTTTCCATCTTTGCGTCGAACCCAGCATGCACCGTCCTTGCGCCAACAGAGTTCAGCAGTTTCAAAATCCATAACTGGCGCAGTCGCACGGAATTCAAATCGTTTGAGCTTGCCGAGTTCCCGTTCGGCCATACGCATCAGAAGTTGAGCCAAAAGGGGGCCGTGTACAACGCGCCCACCGTAACCTTCGACATCACGTGCATATGAGCCATCATAATGGATGCGGTGGCCGTTGAAAGTGAGGGCTGAGTATCGAAAAAGCAAAGTACTGTTAAAGGTTACCGTCTCGCCAAAATCTTCATTCTCGGCTGCGGGCGGTGCTTGTGGTTTCAGTCCTCCAACGCTGTCTTCGCGATAAACCAGGTTTTGGCGATCTATCACGCAACAAGACTTTGCCTGCCAGATTTCGTGGCGCAGTGTGACGAAGCCAAGTTTACCGCTTCGACCTTGTTTAATCTCTGCGTTTTCTCGGTAGCTGCGCCGCTCTGCGCTTTGCCCTAAAATTAGGGGAGCATAGAATTCGAGCTCACCGCCGGCCCACATGCGTCGCGGAAGGCCCATGTCAGGGATTAGGCCGCCTAAACCTGGGTGGCCGTCGCGCCCAAGACGATCTGGAGGTTGCGGATCCCAGAAGTAGACCTGATGAAAGAAGGCTGGAAGCAGGTCACCACTTTCTAGCTTTGGTGCGTCCCCGAGCGTCGCCTCCAACGCCTTTGCTCGAGCTGGGTCCAAAACATCGGAGATTGTTTGCATATCTTCCATATTCTTGACAGGCTAAGCCTGACGCATCAGTAGAGCAATCTTTCAATGTCACTCTCCGTGAACTGTCTGGACCATTTGGTTTTAACGGTTGCAGATGTTGAAAAGACCGTCGCGTTTTATCAACAAGTATTAGGTATGCGGGTAGAAACCTTTTATCCCGCAGACGGTACAAAACGGCGCGCTTTGAGATTTGGATCGCAAAAAATCAACTTGCATCAAGCAGGTGAAGAGTTCGAGCCCAAAGCGTATGCGCCGAAACCAGGGTCGGCTGATCTCTGTTTTTTGAGTGATAACCCGCTGTCAGAATGGCAAACGCACTTCGCAAAATGTGATCTTGCAATCCATGAAGGTCCAGTTGATCGCAGCGGAGCGCAGGGGCCGATAAAATCTATATACATTCGAGATCTAGATCAAAACCTGATCGAGATTTCTAATTTAATTACAGAAGTTTAGGTGATTTCTGAGCGAAGTTCTTGCATCCGTGTTTTGAGCATGTCGGCGTAGACTTCGCCCTTTAGCTCACCATTTTCTTCGAACTCCGCATGTGCAGCAGCCACCATCACCGGCGGGCCAAAGATAAAGCGGACTTGAAACTGCGATAGGCAGGCTTGAGTCATGAAAAGCCCTGTTTCACCGCCAGTTCTTCCTGCAGCTGCAGATAACACGACCGTTGGCTTGCCCTTGAAAGCACCGGCATCCACGCGGCTCATCCAATCCAGCGCGTTTTTCAGCACACCACTTATGCCCTTGTTGTATTCCGGCGCTGACACGATCAAAGCATCGGCTGACTTCAACTGTTCTACAAGGTCTTTGACCTTTTGAGGTGGGCCTTCCGCGTCCTCAAGATCGCCATTGTAAAGTGGAAAATCCACGTCGCCATTGATAATATTCGCAGGACCGAAAGCTTCTGCAGCTTTTTTAAGAAGCATGCGATTGAATGATCCTTTGCGGAGCGAGCCAGAAATCAGCAAAAGTGTTGGGTCGGACATGAGTTCCTCGGGTGTTAGGTGCCTATTTCATTCTTTTGGCTTTTCGACCCGCGTTGCAACATCGGATTTCGCACAAGTGATGTGCAAATTCCAAAAAAAATCCCCGGCAAGGAGCCGGGGAAGGTTGCCATAAGAGAGGCGGAGGAAATCTTACCAGTCGGTCGGGCCTTTTTCGGCGAAAATATTGACCAGAAAATCTATAAATGCCCGCACTTTAGGCTGAGTGAAGCGGCCGGGGGGGTAGACCGCGTAAATACCCTGGGTCTCTGCTGGAAGATCCGGGATCACATCTACAACATGTCCTTCTTTCAAGGCGTTCGAATAAAGGAAGCTAGGTAGATAAGCGATGCCGAGGCCGGAAATAGCAGCGTTCAGAAGCGACTGTCCATCGTTGACGGAAAGACCACCGGCAGTGCGTACCTGACGTTTTTCACCGGAAGGCGCCGTCAGTTTCCAAACGGAACCATTGGCCTGGCTGGAATAATGTAGAAGTTTATGTTCGTTAAGATCGTCGATTTTGGCCGGACGCCCAAACTTTTCAAGATAAGTTGGGCTTGCTATCATGCGCTTGTTGGTTTCAGTCAGCTTTCTCGCACGCAGCGTGCTGTCTTCCAGCTCGCCGATGCGGATGGCCATGTCGAAACCCTCTGAAATCAGTTCAACATAACGATTGTTGAGCACCATGTTCACTGTGATGTCAGGATAATCATCCAGGAACTGACCCAAAACCGGGCTAAGATGGTTTACACCAAAATCTGTAGCGACTGAAATTCGCAGCAAACCGGACGGATCTGATTGCATTGAACTCACAAGCGCGTCCGCTTCACCCGCGTCATTGAGAACGCGCAGTGCACGGTCATAATAGGCGAGTCCAATCTCTGTCGGGCTCACACGGCGTGTTGTACGGTTCAAAAGCCGTGCGCCGAGGCGTGCCTCGAGAGAGGATACGTGTTTAGAGACAGCAGATTTGGAGATACCCATCTTGCGTGCCGCGTCTGTAAACCCCCCCTGGTCTACCACGGTCGCAAAGGCCTCCATTTCGGTAAGACGATCCATTCTTCTCGTGACCCTCGATACGTTTGGTTCACAACTGTATGAAAGGAAATTCAGGCACAACTGCGGCGTATGCCCGACAATATCTTGGTTTTAAGTGGGATCGTTCGTGACGCGGAAACAGCGAAAATTAGGCATTTGTGTGAGCGAAAGTCCGCCGAAACTGCTCTGCCGCGTCCTGTAAGCCCCTGTTTTCATTGGGCCCAATGAGCAGAATGCCATACCCATCTTGGGTCCAGCTATAGGTTGAAAGCCCGAATAACTCCTCTGGTTCAATTGTGTTAGTCGTTTCTTTACCGGTTTTGATGATGCAAAGCGCGACAGGCTGGTTCTGTGCGGTCAGGAATGTCAATTGAGCCAGAGGCTTGCCATTGAAACCAAGCTCTTGGGCGCGGACAAAAGTTAATCCATCAATTTCTGGAAGGTCATCAAGGCCAAAACCAAGCTTTTTGGCCAACTGAGCCAACAGTACTTCCTGTTGTGCAGGGTCTGGCATGGCTCCAGTGAGCGTTTCGGCCACATACAGAGATTGATAGTTGGCTACGACCGCGCGCCAACCGGGCTGTTCTGCCGGTTGCCATAGGGTCAAACCACCAAACATCACCGCAGCACCCGCAACCATTGATGCCAGCGCAAGTAAAACGGGGCGACCGGGTTTCTCAGCATGCGAAAGATACGAAGGCGCATTTGGCGCGAGATCTAAGACGGTTTTATATATTTCAGTAAAATTCGCCGTAGTAGCACGCAAAGCATTCAGTCTTTCGCTTAAGTCAGCGTCCGTCGCCAATGCAGTTTCGACTGATGCAACAAGCTCCGCATCGGCCTCCCCATCAAGATAGAGCCCGAGGTCGTCGTCCGAAAATTTTTCGTTTCGCGCCATCATTTGGTTCCTGTTGCTTGGTCGGTCTGCGATTGAAGTGCTTTGCGCGTTGCCGAAATCCGACTCATAACGGTACCTATCGGAATATCCAGAGCCGCAGCGGTTTCGGCATATGTGTACCCCTCAACAAACACGAGCAATGCGGTCACGCGTTGCGCTTCGGGCAGACTTACCACTTTGTTAAACACTTCACGGGCGAAAATATTCGTCTCGGCTGTGGGCGCTTCGCTCGCGGTCATTTCTTCGTGCGTGCCCGAAAACGACTCTGCCTGTCGGATTGCATTTCGCCGCATTTCGTTGAGCCAGACGCTCCGGGCAATTGTGAACAACCAACGGTCTAAATGCGTGCCGGGTTTAAATTGGATGGCTTTTTCGATGGCTCTGAGACAGGTCATTTGAGCCAGATCATCCGCTTGGCTTCGTTCTCCACTTAATGCGACGCAAAACCTCCATAGACGCGGGTAGCATTCAGCGATGCCCTCGCGTACTGCGCGATGTGAATCTTTTGCCCCTCCAAAAAGACCTATTGTCTTTCTCCCTAGACTTAAGACTACCCCGTTCCTGCGGCCCAATCCCAATACATCTCCCGTACGCGTCGCGTAACGGGTCCAATTTGATAGTTCGTATCATCAAATGCTGTGACTGGGGTCACCTTCATCATGTTGCCGGACAAAAATACCTCATCGGCATTGTGGAAGTCGTCAAACGACATGGTTGTCTCGCGCACAGAAAAGCCATCGCTGCGCAGATTATCGATGTGACGTTCACGCGTGATGCCGGCAAGGAAAGTCCCATTCGGTGCGGGTGTGAAAACCTCTCCATCTTTCACGGCGAATATATTGGCGGTGGCCGCCTCTGCGACGTTGCCTAAAGCATCGGCAACAATTGCGTTTGAAAAGCCTTTATTCTGAGCCTCAACCAGCATTCGGGCGTTGTTTGGATAGAGGCAAGCGGCCTTTGCGTTGACGACGGCATCTTCCAGAACAGGTCTGCGGAAACGCGTGCGCGTGATTGTCGCCGCAAATTCTGGTGGTGCCATTGGAATTTCTTCCAGTGAGATGGCAAATCCAGTTCCGCCGCCTTCTTTGGGAACTATGGCCGAGTTTCCACCTTCGATCGCCCAATACATCGGCCTTATGTAGATGGCAGCATCTGGTGCGTAGAACTTCAGGCCTTCGCGCACAATTTCGACCATATCTTCGACCGTGACCGAAGGATTGACCATGAGTGCCCTGGCAGAGGCGTTTACCCGGGCGCAGTGCTTATCAAGATCGGGTGTTACGCCATTGGCGAAACGCGCGCCGTCGAACACATTAGAGCCCAACCACATGCCATGATCTGCGGCGCGCATAACCGGGATGTCTCCGTCGTGCCAGGTGCCTTCAAAATAGGTACGTATATTTGTGCCGGTGGGCATGTGAGTTCTCCATTTCCGTGGGAGACTAGGGCGGTTGGCCACCATGGTCCAGAACTCAGTTATCACGAATTCCTGGCGTTCGTAGTGAGCGTTAGTGGAGACTATTTTCCAACTATTTACGTCTTCAGTTCAGCCAGAAAATCATGCGTTGAATTGGATGAAGGGTAGGGCTGGTCGGGGACATCCACATTCAAGAAGTCACACAGTGAATCCCAACCGTCGCCAAACTCATAGATGAGTAGTCTGTCTTTAGGCACGTCTCGCTCAACCTTAGCTACATTTGCCTCATAAGCGGCGATACAGTTTGATTTGGTCAGGGGATTTCCACCGAAGACATGTCGCGGCAAGAGCTGACTTCCCGGAGCGTTCTCTTCGGTGTTGGTGTTATTTTGAAGGACTTGGAGGATCGTCTTTTCGAAACTCGTCCACCAGCTTTCAGCGCTACGCCATGTCAGAATGACTTTTGCGTTCGGAAACGCTTCAATCAGTTCTGGCCAAAAATGGGCGCTGGGCCAATCCACACAGGATCGGTAGCCGCCAAGCAAAACATCCCAGTTGGCAGGCTCGCCAGCAATCATGCGTCGCCAATCCGCCTTATGCGCATCATCTTCGTGTAAGGCACGCATGTGATGACACGGGCCGAAACCAAGCAGATTGAGAGCCTCGCGAAGCGAGTCGGTGCCAGTTCTACCAAAACCAGCCCCAATCACTTTTGGGTTTGCCACTTTGTTTTGCGCTTTCATAGGCCTTCAAATTGGACCGGGTGATTTCCGTCAATCAGGTGCTTCTGCTAACAATGCGTCGAGATCAAGTTTATCATTGACCATTGCCACATTGCCATCTGCATCTCGCGGCCATTGGTTTTCAGGTCGGTCACGGTATATCTCCACTCCATTACCATCGGGGTCGTTGAAATAAACCGCCTCACTCACGCCATGATCAGCCGAACCAGTTATTTTCACTCCCGCGTCCAGTACACGCCGAAGCGCATCCGCCAATTGCGCCCTGTCAGGATAAAGAAACGCGGTGTGATAAAGGCCTGTATGGCCCGCAGGGGGAGGCGTGCCGCCCGCGCTTTCCCAAGTGTTGAGCCCGATATGATGATGATATCCGCCTGCAGACAAGAAGGCGGCTTTTGGTCCAGAGCGTTGCATCACTTCAAAGCCCAAAATACCAGAATAGAAGTCAATCGAACGGTCCAGATCGGCGACTTTAAGGTGTACGTGGCCAATTTTGGCCGCGGGATGGATAGGTTGGGGCATGGCATATCCTTTTGCATCGTTGCGAAGAACATGGTGCCAAGTGCGGAGGTGAGCAATATTGCGAAACTGATCACAATATGCGCGCAAGCGCACATTGTGATTGATAAGGCTTTGATGCGTGCAGTGCGCTAAGCCCCAACCATGCCAACGATGCGATACGTTTCTCGCAAGATTGGTGCGGCAATCGCGCGGGCTTTTTCGGCACCAAGGGCAAGAATACGATCAATCTCGGCCTGATCCCGCATCAAACGGGACATCTCCGTAGAGATCGGCGCAAGCTTAGCGACCGCCAGATCTGCCAGAATTGGTTTAAACTCAGAAAACGGCTTTCCACCTACATCGCGCATCACTGCGTCGACGCTTTGGTCGTTAAGCGCGGCATAGATGTTAATGAGGTTGCGGGCTTCAAGCCTTTCTTCAAGGCCGCCAGCGTCTGACGGCAAAGGCTCTGGGTCCGTCTTTGCCTTACGTATTTTCTTGGCAACCGTATCTGCGTCATCGGTCAAATTGATCCGCGACATGTCAGATGGATCAGACTTCGACATTTTTTTGGACCCATCCCGCAATGACATGACACGCGTGGCCGTTCCTTCGATCACTGGTTCCGTCACGGGAAAAAAATCCACGCCGAAATCATTATTGAACTTGATTGCAATGTCGCGGGTCAGTTCAAGATGTTGCTTTTGATCCTCACCGACCGGCACATGCGTGGCGTGATAGGCCAAGATATCGGCTGCCATCAGTGCCGGATAGGCAAACAGTCCGAGCGAGGCGTTTTGCGCGTTCTTACCGGCTTTATCTTTGAACTGCGTCATCCGCTGCATCCAACCCATGCGCGCCACACAATTGAAAATCCAGGCCAGCTGACTGTGCTCGGGCACTTGCGACTGATTAAACAAGATAGATCTGTCAGGATTGAGACCTGATGCGATGAAACCGGCACAGAGCTCGCGGGTCGCATGAGCAAGCTTTTCCGGGTCTTGCCAGACGGTGATCGCATGCAAGTCAACCATGCAATAGATCGTCTCCATGCCTTCGTTTTGCATGTCCACAAAGCGGCGCATAGCGCCCAAATAATTGCCAAGCGTCAGGCCACCCGATGGCTGAATGCCCGAGAAAACGCGAGGGCTATGTTTGGCCGCACCCATAGGTGTCTCCATCTGGATTTTCACGTCCGCCTCGCTTACTGAGGCGCGACCATATCGTCAAGCAAAGCAGAGACAGTGTTGATGTCTGAACACAATGATCCCGCGCCTTTTAACGCGCTTCCGCCGCTGATTGCAGCAATTGCTTTGATCATCTTCGGAGCCGAGCTGATCTTTCAGGCCGGCGCGCGCGGTATGGCGGGTGGCCCGGCTGCTGTGGGATGGAGAGCAGAAGCGATTGAGCAATATGCGTTTTCAAACCGGGCGCTTGCCTGGATGGTCGATACCGGCAATTGGCGTTTTGATTTTCTGAGCCGGTTCTTCACATACCCCTTCGTCCATGTCAGTTTTATGCATGCGGCATTCGCCACGGTCATGGTGTTAGCAATCGGGAAATTCGTCGGCGAACGTGTGACGCAGTGGGCGGTACTAGTACTGTTTTTTGGCTCAAGCGTCGTGGGCGCGGCGACATTTGGCTTACTATACCCGAACGGGCCGGGATTGATCGGAGCTTTCCCAGGTATTTATGGTTTGATCGGCGGTTTCACGTGTTTGATGTGGCTTTATCTGGGTTTAGTTGGCGAAAATCAGGCGCGTGCCTTCTCGATGATAGGCGTGCTATTGGCGCTTCAGCTATTTTTTGCGCTGCTCTACGGCAATGACAAAACATGGGTCGCTGATGTTACAGGTTTCGTTGCTGGATTTGCCATGTCTTTCGTGCTCATCCCAGGTGGCTGGCGGATGCTGCGCGACAAATTGCGTCAGCGTTAAGCGCTATTTCTGCGCAGCGCTGCTTTTAACTCAGCGATTTTGAACGCGCCGAGAAGCTTGCCAGAGATAAAGTAACTGAGTGCGCCAAGTCCAAGCAAAACAATGAGAGCCAGCCAACGCCATCCGCTGATTCCAAAAAACGGCGCCATCAATACCGATAGCCCCAAAAGCACTCCTCCCATTATCAACGAGGCAACTACGATCCTCCAGATGCGGGATCGACATCTCGCGTCCAGCCGCGCCTCCTCGCCAAAGCCCTTGGCGCCGCGCATCAACAACCAAAGCATGGCCCAGCCCGCCAACGTCGCCGCGATCGCGGCTGCGATCCATCCGATTGTATAAGATAGACCCACCGCCACAGCCGCATTGATGATCATAGCAACCACCGCGTAGTGAAACGGACGCTTGGTGTCTTCGCGGGCAAAAAATAACGGCTGTACGGTTTTCTGCAGCACGAAAGCGGGCAGGCCTAGGCCATAAACAGTAACCGCAAGCGCTGTTGCGGCAGTATCGTCAGTGCCAAAGGCGCCGCGTTCGAAAAGAACGGACACGAGTGGCAGCGGGATGACGCAAAGCGCGACCGCGCAAGGAACAGTCAGTGCCAGAGAAATCTCGGCAGCGCGAGAATAGGCCTCTTGTGCGCCCTTTCCATCGCCATCTGCCAGACGCCGTGACAGATCAGGCAAAAGGACGATGCCCACCGCAATGCCGACGACGCCAAGCGGCAGCTGATAGAGTCGGTCTGCCGAGTAAAGCCAACTGACGGCTTTCTCTGTGTTTGAGGCGACGATCTGACCAACCAGCAGATTTATTTGAACCACGCCACCAGCCAAAGCGGCGGGAAGTGCGATACGTACCAAACGTGACATTGCCGGGGTCCAGCGGGGTCGGACGGGTCTTATTCTCAGCCCCGTTTGGTTTGTCGCGCGCCAGACCAATGCCAACTGCGCCACGCCTGCAAAGGGTATGGTCCAAATCAAGGCATTCGCCACTGATCCACCAAGAAACCATGCTGCGCTCATGGCCGTTATGAGCATGACGTTGAGAAGCACAGGCGCGGCGGCGGCAGCCGCAAAACGTCCTGTCGCGTTCAGAACGCCTGAGAACAAGGCGGCCAATGAAATGAAAATGATATAGGGGAATGCCACGCGCGCGAAGTC
>JBCDDS010000014.1:0-45613 GCA_039180185.1 Pseudomonadota bacterium
ATGATACCTGAACTGGCCTTGACCTCGCCCGTGGCCAGATCCGTTAAATGTGCCGCAACTGTTGTGGAACCAAGGTCAATCGCAAGACCGTATAGACCGCCTTCGTGCACGCCGGGCCAGACATCGACCACCTGCGCAATCCTATCTTTGTGAGATTTATGGAGCGCGACAGTGACTTGGAATTGCCCCTTTCGCAGCGGGGTCTGCAGTTTGGCAAGAAGGCTCAGATCACTGGTGATCTCTTCTATGTCAAACTGCTCCCGCAATGCCCTTTCCAACCGTTCGAGATCACCCGTCGGCTCATGCATATCCGGCTCGTCAACCTGCACGATGTAATGTTTAGTCGCGGGATCCATGGTGATCTGCCGATCCGAGGCCGCCTTGCGCACGACTTGCTTGTGAACCTGGCTTTCCGGTGGCACGTCGATGACAATATCACCCATCACCTGCGCCTGGCAGCCAAGGCGACGACCCGCCTTAAGCCCACGTTTCTGATCAAACTTAGCTTCGACCTCATTGAAATCCGTCAACGCATCATTAGCGACCGTGACACCATGCTTAGGAAACTCCCCATAGCTCGGTGTGATTTGGCATTTGGAACATATACCGCGACCGCCGCAAACGGAGTCCAGATCAACACCAAGCTGACGCGCTGCGGTCAAAACCGGTGTGCCCAAGGGAAAACGCCCACGCTTTCCCGACGGCGTGAAGACCACAAGTGCGTCTTCCACAGACTGTTCCGGGGCGGTTTGGCTCATTTCGCGACAACCTTGGACAGAAATTTCGCTATGTGACGCAACATAATAGCATGATTTGAACGTGAAAGGCCGCAACCGGCAAAATCAGGTCTGGTCGCGGCATCACTGCCACGTAGCCAATTTCATTCCGATGTTAGTTTCAATCCGAATTCACATTTGAAAACAAATGCTTGATTGAATTTGGCGACAAATGTTCACTTCCTCTCATGAACATGTTGCAAAGAATTCAACGCTGTATTTCGCGGGAGCTTAGGCTCGTGTGATTTTGGCTCCAAGCCCCTGCATGAGGTCCTCAAAGGTAGGAAAGGACGTTGCAACTGGCGCGCCGTCATCAATGGTGACAGGGTTGTGTGTCGCAAATCCCAGGATCAGAAACGACATAGCAATCCGGTGATCAAGATGCGTGGCGCAGGTCGCGCCTCCGGGAACATTACCATGGCCGAGACCATGCACGCGCCACCAATCCTCGCCTTCGTCGACTTCAACACCACACGCGCGAAGACCGGTGGCCATTGCATCAATCCGGTCAGATTCCTTAACGCGCAGTTCCTTGACACCGTGCATATCAGTTTTGCCATCGGCAAAGGCCGCAACAACCGAAAGGATAGGGTATTCGTCGATCATGCTGGCAGCGCGTTCGGGGGGAACTTCAATACCCTTCAAGTCCGGGGAAAACTTTGCCCTGAGGTCCGCCACCGGTTCACCACCTTCCTCGCGTTGGTTCTCATAAGTCAGGTCGGCGCCCATTTCGCGGAGCGTTGTAAAAAGACCAGATCTCGTCGGATTTAGCCCGATATTGGGCACCATAACGTCAGAACCCTCGGTTATGATCGCTGCGCAAACGGGAAATGCTGCACTTGAAGGATCACGCGGCACAGCGATCGTCTGTGGAACGAGTTCGGGCTGGCCTTTGAGTGTAATGATGCGATGACAGTTGGTTTCTTCAACGTCTAACTTCGCACCAAATCCTATCAGCATGCGTTCGGTATGATCTCGTGTTGCTTCGCGTTCCATCACCACAGTTTCGCCCGGAGTATTCAATCCTGCGAGCAGCACCGCTGATTTTACCTGTGCTGAAGGTACCGGCACTTCGTATCGCACTGGGATAGGATCACGCGCGCCAATAATTGTCATTGGAAGTCTGCCGTCTGAGCGGCCAAAGGCTTGAGCGCCAAATTCCGCCAAAGGACCGGTCACCCGCGCCATGGGTCGTTTGTTCAGACTGGCGTCCCCAGTGAACGTGGCCGTTATCGGACAGGTCGCCATCGCCCCCATGATAAGCCGCACGCCGGTGCCAGAGTTACCACAGTCAACAACCTGATCCGGTTCTGCAAAGCCGCCCGTTCCGACACCGTGAATCCTCCACGTGCCATCCTCGTCTCGCGTCACTTCTGCGCCAAAGGCTCGCATAGCAGAAGCAGTATCGAGCACATCCTGACCTTCCAACAGTCCGGTCACCACAGTTTCCCCGATACTTAGTGCACCGAGAATAAGACTGCGGTGCGAAATCGACTTGTCACCAGGAACGTTGGCCACACCCGAAAGTTCCGAAGAGGCGTGCCCGCGCATAGGAGTGATGTGACCTTGGGACGACATTGAATTGCCTGTACTTTGAGTGCCTGCGCTTGCTGATAGCGCAATCATTGAGGGGCGTCTATTGGCGAAGGTCTTGCTAGGCGCTGAAAGCCTCATCGACCGGCACTTGTAACGCTGTAGCAAGCGCATTGGTTTGACCTGCCATGCCAATCACCGCCAAAAGTTCGCCGTGCATCGCATCAGTCATACCCTTGGCGCGGGCGGCAGCGGTATGAGAATGCGTGCAGTACTCGCAAGCGTTGGTAACCGACACCGCGATGTAGACCATCTCTTTGGTAAGTGGATCGAGCACACCCTCGCCCATCACCACTTTCAGTCGATCCCAAGTGTTGCGCAGAAGCTTGGGATCATGAGCCAGAGCGCGCCAGAAGTTATTGATGAAGTCACTGCCGCGCGTGGCACGAATGTCGTCAAAAATCGCGGTGACGTCAGAGCCTGCTTCTTCGTCAGATATCAAAGAAACCGTCGCCATGGGCTACCCTTTCTTGTCCACTGCGTGTCGCTCAAGCACATCCAGAGGCACAACCTCTAGCGCACGCTGATGTGTTGCACCCAAACGTACGTTCGGCGCACAGCCCTCTTCATGCGCTTGCATGAACCGCGACGCGCAAAGGCACCATTGGTCGCCTGGTCTCAGGCCAGCAAAACCAAATTCGGGACGCGGCGTGCTAAGATCGTTACCAACATATTTGGAATACGCCAAAAACTCCGCTGTCATTTTAGCACAAACTGTGTGAGAGCCCCGATCCTCGGCGCAGGTATTGCAGTGCCCATCACGGAAGAAACCGGTCACAGGATCGGTGCCACAAATCTCTAGCGTTTCTCCAAGGACATTGACGGAAGGCTCTTTTTCCACGTCAGAACCTAGAGTTCGTCGTACAGGATGGTTTCAAAACCTTCAAACTGTGGCGGGCCCATTAACGCACCGCTCATCGCAGTCTTGCCTGCATTCTTGTGTGCGTCACGAAAGTTCTGCGACTGCGTCCACGCCATGAAGTCCTCTCTGCTATCCCAAATGACATGGCTTGAGTAGAGACGAAACTCCTCACCCTCGGGGCCCTTCAACAAACGAAACTCGCGAAAACCTCGCATCTCTTTAAGGTGGCTCTCCCGCGTGCGCCATACCTCTTCGAACTGATCGTGAAAGCCGTTCTTCACTTTGAAACGGTTCATTGCAATGTAACTCATACCCGCGCCTTTCCCTAAGTTCGTCGCAAGCATCCTGCACCCGGGAATGAGCGAGGGCAAGAGCTCTGGCTTACTAAAGAGATGTGATCAAGTTTCTGAATTTCGCGATGTTATTTTCGAAGACACCTTCGTTGCGAAAGTTTCGATCAGCAGCAGTGCTTACAATTACGGCTTCTCTCTTTCGATTGACGTAAATGTACTGCCCGTAGATGCCACGTGCGCAAAATTCGCCAGCCTCGGCATCGGCGGGAATCCACCATTGATATCCGTATCCGGCCTCTCCTGCGGTCGTTGGAGCGCTTGCGACAGTTGAGGCCAGAACCCAGTGCTTCGGAATGATCTGAACGCCATCAACCTCTCCCAAGTTTTGCATTAGAAGTGCAAAACGTGCGAAGTCGCGCGTCGTAAGACTTAGCCCACCAAGTGCGAAAGCCACGCCATTCGCGTCGGTGACATAATAGGGTTCAGCCTCAAGCCCCAAGCGCCGAAAAATGTGTTGCGAAAGTAAATTTGGCAGCCCATGTCCAGTCGCCCCTCGGATCACCATGCCAAGCACATGAGTATCGATCGACACATATTGCCAAAGCTCACCGGGTGCAGCCTCGCGGTCAGTTAAGCTGGCGACAAAGTCGTCCATGCTGCCTCCCGATACGAGGTACCGCGCCATGCGGTTGATATCAGAACGCGGGTTCATGTAGTCCTCGTCGAACTTAACTCCGCTGGTCATCTGAAGAACCTGCCGAACCGTCACATCTCTATAAGCGCCGTTTTTCAAACGCGGCACGTAGCGGACGACAGGTTCGTCCAGATCATCGAAATGGCCATCTGATCTAATGATACCAAAGAGCGCTGAGAGTACCGATTTGGCCATCGACCAACTCATGCGGCGATCACTTGGTTGCGTTGCATGGAAATATCGTTCCAACACGATTTTTCCGTGATGCAGCACAAGCAGTGATGTGACAGATCTCGTTTTTGCCCAGTCCATTGTCTCTTGTTTGAACGACAGTTGAACACCCTTTGGCAATTCCCATACAGGCCCATCGCCTCGAGATACGCGCTCCGAGGGAAATAAACGGTTCATACTCGAGAAGTTTTGGATAATTGCGTCTGCTTCGAACAAGTTCTTTAGTGCAGATTTACAATTCGAACGGCTCACTTGAATTTATCTATAAGTTTTTGCAGGGCTGAACGATTATCATCTGGTTCGGACATCGGCTTTTTGTTCTCTTCGGGCAAGGCTTTCGGTTCATCTTTAGTTTTGGTTTTAGATGACCTTGGTGGTGCGACACGCAAAGAAACGGCATTCAGAAATCGATCACTTCGCCCTTCAGCCAGTTCTTTTGCGCCGTCTGATACACCTTGAAGTAGGGGCTCCAACCACTCGTCATCAGCTTTGGCAAAATCATGCAGAACGTAGTGTGAAACCAAATCTTTATGCCCGGGATGCCCTATACCAAGCCGTACCCGAGAGTAGTTTTCTCCGATATGACCATGAACTGATCGAAGACCGTTATGGCCTGCATGACCACCACCTGCTTTGACACGAACTTTGCCCGGTGCCAGGTCAAGCTCATCATGAAAGATCACCACGTCTTCTGGCGATAATTTGTAAAACCGCATGGCCTCACCCACCGACTGCCCGCTTTTGTTCATGAAAGTCTCAGGTTTCAGCAAAATCAGTTTCTCTGAACCAAACCGTCCCTCGGAAATCAGACCCTGAAACTTTGATTTCCATGAGCCAAACTCGTGGTCCTCGGCAATACGGTCGACGGCCATAAACCCAATATTGTGCCGGTTACTAGCGTAGCGGCTCCCAGGATTTCCGAGACCTACAAAAAGCTGCATGGAACCCGTCCTAAGTTGAACTCAAGCCGATCTAAGCCGTGAACGGCAACTGCGCAACAATTCGGATCAAAAGAAAACCCGCGCAGCAAATGCCGCGCGGGTTCAAAAAACGTGCTTGTGTGCAGTTTATTCTGCGTCTGTTTCTTCGGTTTCTGCACCATCTTCGGTCTCGGTGACCGCTTCTGCATCGTCGGTCTCTTCTTCGTCGTCGCTCGATTTAAGCGCCGATGGCGCCGACACGTTGCAGATAACGAAATCGCGGTCGATCGTCGGTTTCGCGCCTTCGGGCAGCTCCACCTGACTGATCGTGACGTTGTCGCCCACATCAAGACCTTCGAGGCTAACGGTAACCTTCTCAGGAATGTCTCCTGCTGTCACAAGCAGCTCGATCTCGTTACGAATGACCGTCAAAACGCCACCCTTACGAATGCCTGGACAGTCATCTTCGCCCACAAACTCAACTGGAATAAAAAGGTTGATTTTAGTGGTCCGGCGAAGCCGCATTAGATCCAAATGCCTAGGCAAGTCTTTAACGACATCGCGCTGAACGTCACGGCATATCACACGGACGTCTTCGTGGCCGTCGACCTTCAGATTAAATAGTGTCGACTTGAACCGCCCGGCTCTCAGCTTTTTCAACAGCTCGTTGAACGGAATATTGATTGGCAGCGGATCAACGTCGCCACCAAATACGATCCCCGGAACCATGCCGCCTCTGCGTGCTGCACGAGCGGCGCCCTTGCCCGTCCCCGTGCGTTCCTGGGCGTGAAGATCAGGAATTTCTCCAGCCATTTTTTTCTCCATAAGTGAAACGAAGTGCCTCCAAGGCTGTCACCTCGCGTGAAGTCGCGCGTATAGAACGCTTTATTTTTTTTTGAAAGTAGAAACTTGGAAAATTCAAAAACGAGACCGAAAAATTTTATCAAAACTGGTCTTACATACTCGACAAGTACAACAAACGAGCCGAACCGCAACCATTCAAGGTAGAGCGACTTCTTAATACTCATCCAAAAATTGCCTTAATTCCATTCTAATAGAGAAGAAAAGAGGTGGAAGTCGAGCCAATGCCCGATACCCTGCTGGGCGGCATAGCGATTAACGAGATACTCGCTGATCCAAATGGCGCCAACAATTTTGATACCGATGGCAACGGCGTCGCGCGCGGCGCTGACGAGTATGTTGAGCTCATTAACACGTCTGGTTCTGCGATCGATATCTCTGGTCTAGAATTGTGGGATCGAGGCAGAGACAACTGGTTTACATTCCCCCCCGGAACAACGCTCGAGCCCGGAGCGGTAGCAGTCGTTGTACGCAATGTTCAAAATGGCGGCAGTCTCCCTTCAGTAAGCGGAGACAACCTGGCCTTTGACGCGAACTTCGGCTCTGGCGTTTTCAACAATGGCGGCGACAACATCGTCGTGTACGATCCAACAAACGATGAATACATCCAAGCCACGTATAATGGCGACGCGGTCGATGACCCAGTAAATGGGCCTGGCTACGACGGCTTTTCATCAACCGCGACACAGTCGGGTTCCGGTGAAGACTTCGGCAATGATCAAGATGGCTTCTCTATTCAACGAAGTAGCGGTGGATTCACGAACGACGCAACTCCCACGCCCGGTGCAGAAAATGTCTGTTTTGCATCTGGCACACTGATCAAGACCCTCAAAGGGTTCGTGCCGATCGAGAAACTGCGAACTGGAGATATGGTCGCGACAGCCGATGATGGTTTTTGCCCGATTCGTTGGATATTCTCACGAAAGGTCTCAATCGGTGATCTTTTCGCTAACCCGGGCCTTCGGCCAATCAAGATTGAAACAGCTTTTTGCGATAAGTCGACTTGCCAAAAGCCGCTTTATGTATCTCGTCAACACAGGCTGCTTATTGGCGGCCAGATCGCACGGCGTATGTTTGACGAAGACGAAGTTTTGGTGCCAGCAAAGGACCTTCTGGCGCACAATTTGGTATCTGTTGATACGTCGATGCGCAGCTTTCGCTACTTTCATATTCTTTTGGAAAAACATCAGGTCCTCAATGCCAACGGCATAGCAGCGGAAAGCCTTCTTTTGGGTCCAGAAGCCATCAGAGCGATGACGGATGACGCGTTGTCAGAGCTCGCGGTGCTTTTTCCAAGCAAAAGCATGGCGCCAAGCAGCCCTCTGTTTGACCCTTCCCGCTTTATCGTTCAAGGCAATCGCGCGCGGAGCCTGGTCAGGCGGCATAAAAAGAACAAACGCGATCTGGTTGTAGTTATGTAGTCAGGCCCAGTCGCCTTCGAACCGCTTGGGTATCATCAAAATATCACGATCAAGGGTTCTGACATCGGTTCTTCCGCAGAACGCCATCGAAAGATCAAGTTCCTTGTGAATGACTTCCAAAGCTTTGGTGACGCCTGCCTCGCCCATCGCGCCGAGCCCGTAGACGTAAGCCCGTCCGAGATAAGTTCCGTGAGCCCCCATTGCGAGGGATTTCAAAACGTCTTGACCGGTGCGAATTCCGCTATCGATATGAACTTCGATTTTGTTCCCTACTGCATCGAGAATGGACGGCAATGCGCGAATTGCGCTCAACGCGCCATCAAGCTGTCGACCGCCATGGTTGGATACGATGATCGCATCGGCACCTACGTTAAGAGCCTCCCTGGCATCGCGCGGATCGATAATGCCCTTGATGATCAGCGGGCCGTCCCACATTTTGCGAAACTGCCGAATGCGGTCCCAATCCAAAGCCTCGTCAAAGGCCTCCGCTGTCCAGGAACTCAATGAGCTTGGATCGGTCACTCCTGCCGCGTGGCCCACAATATTACCAAAAAAACGTCGTTTCGTCCGGAGCATCTCAAGGCCCCACCGAACCTTGGTCGCCAAATTGACCATGTTTTTGAAGGTCGGTTTGGGTGGCGCGCTCAGGCCGTTTTTAAGGTCCTTATGCCGTTGACCAAGCACTTGCAAATCCACCGTAATCACCGCTGCCGAGCATTTCGCCGCCTTGGCGCGATCAAAAAGTCGCTGCATGAAGTCTTCGTCTTTGAGTGTATAGACCTGCATCCAAAACGGCTTTGAGGTTTGCTCGGCGACGTCTTCGATCGAGCAAATCGACATCGTAGATAACGTATAAGGTACGCCGAACTTTTCAGCTGCGCGGGCGGCTAAAATCTCACCGTCAGCACGTTGCATACCCGTGAGCCCGACTGGAGCCAGCGCGACCGGCATCGACACATCCTGCCCGATCATCTGGCTCGACGTATTACGCCCTGACATATCGACCGCAACGCGCTGACGCAGATATATCTCATTGAAGTCGCTAGTGTTTTCACGAAACGTCTGTTCTGTCCAACTGCCAGTTTCAACGTAGTCATAAAACATCTTTGGTACCCGACGGCGGTAGATGTCTTTGAGATCTTCGATGCAGGTGATGACAGGCATTTCAACACTCATGTAAACGTTTCGCGGACCCTAGTTCCGACTTCAATTCCTGTCCACGCGAAATCAGATTTTGTCTGGTCCACCCTGCAAATCTTATTCGAATCTCGGTTTTAAGTCTTGAAAGTTCGATATCGCACTATATTTGTACGATATCGAACTAAAGGAGATTGGAATCATGGTTTTTACACGAAGAAAGACGCTTGCCCTAGTCGGAGGCGGTATGATTTTCGCTGCTGGTGCAGGTGGCTGGAGTATTTCTCGCCCAGCACATCAAGCACTGGCTCCTTGGTCGAAAGCAGGAAACTATGAAGATCCTCGACTGCGCGCATTGAGCTGGGCAATACTGTCGCCCAATCCTCACAACCTGCAACCTTGGAAAGTCGATATTTCGGAACAAGACAAGGTGGTTCTTTATGTGGATACTGACCGGCTCTTGCCCGAAACAGATCCGTTCAACCGGCAGATCGTTATTGGTTTTGGTTGTTTTCTAGAAACTCTCGCAATCGCCGCTGCTGAAGAGGGTTGGAAAACTGAAGTTGAGCTGTTCCCCAAGGGACATGACGCCGAAAACCTTGATGACCGCCCAATTGCTGATATCAAGTTTGTTCCTGGTGCCGAGAAAGATGACGACTTTGGATACATCCTGCATCGCCGCACGCAAAAAGAACCATATGACTTGAGCCAGCCTGTGGCAGAGGTTGACTTAGCGAAATTGATTACCTCTACTCGTTACAGCACGCGTTCAGATGGGACTGTAGACGCCAAAGAAGTGGCAGAGCTGCGCACGCTAAGCGAACAAGCCATGTGGATCGAAATCGAAACACCGCGCACCTACAAAGAGTCGGTCGACCTTTTCCGAATTGGTCGCGCAGAGATAAATGCCAACCCAGACGGCATTGATTTCCCAGGACCCATGTTTGATTTGCTACGCATTACCGGTCAGTTTAGCCGCGAGGCCGCTATGGATGGGGAGTCGCAAGCCTATAAAGCGGGCATCGACGCGGTCATGGAAAACATGCGCACTGCTATGGGACATGTCTGGATTTGCACCAAGGGAAACACAAGAGAGGATCAGATCACCGCTGGCCGCGACTGGATGCGAATGCATCTGGCCGCCACGCGAATAGGGCTTGGACTGCAGCCATTGAGCCAGGCCTTGCAGGAATATCCCGAGATGTCAGAACTCTACGACCAAACACATGCACGGCTGGCCAAGCCGGGTGAGACCGTGCAAATGTGGGCGCGGGTGGGATACTCACCTGACGTACCAGCTAGCCCGCGATGGCCACTTGAGGCAAAACTGATGAATGGCTGACGACAAAGTTCCAAGCTATTTTGCGATGTTCAACGAAATTGGAATTATCGCACAATTGGCCCGCGCCGCCTTTGAGGCGCGGATGCCAGACGGTATGGTGCTTCCCCACTTTTCTGTATTGAACCATCTGATCCGGGTCGAGGACGGGCAAACACCTTTGGTTTTGGCGCGTGCGTTTCAGGTACCGAAGACGTCCATGACGCATACTCTGGCGGGATTGGAAAAACGCGGCATGGTTGAGACGCGGCCAAATCCTGAGGATGCGCGCAGTAAACGTGTCTGGATAACTAGAAAAGGCCGAGCATTTCGTGACGACGCGATCAAAGATATCGTTGAGGATTTCGCCCCGATAGAAGCTCAGTTTTCGGGCGAAAGAGCAAGCGCAATTCTGCCAGAACTCGAAGACCTGCGTAAAGTTTTAGACGCGGCTCGAGATTAAGCACTGTGCGCACCGTCCGCGAGACCTTTGACGAATTCGAGCACCTGAGCCGGGGACTCACCTTCACCCATCTTTGCGACAATCGCAGATCCCACCACTGCTCCATCGGCGACGGACGCAATATCACGGCTCGACTCGGGCGTTCTGATGCCGAAACCAACGACCACTGGCAAGTCCGTGGCAGCCTTGATCCGCGCCACTTCCGGCCCAACATCCCCCGCTTGCGCGGCAGCGGCGCCGGTGATGCCCGTGATTGAGACGTAGTACACAAAACCTGACGTGTTTTTCAGCACTGCGGGTAAACGTTTTTCGTCCGTTGTGGGTGTGGCCAGGCGGATGAAGTTCAAACCGGCATTCTGTGCTGGCACGCAAAGCTCATCATCCTCTTCCGGTGGTAGATCAACAACGATCAGACCGTCGATACCGGCTGCTTTTGCATCGGTAAGAAACGCCTCCACGCCATGGTTGAAGATTGGATTGTAGTACCCCATCAGAACGATTGGCGTCTCGTCATCTTCCTTACGGAATTCTTTGGCCAACTCCAGAGTGCGATTCAGCGTCATACCTGCTTCAAGTGCGCGCTGGCCCGCCAACTGAATTGTCGGACCGTCCGCCATCGGGTCTGTGAAAGGCAGACCGAGTTCAATGACATCGACACCTGCTGCCGGTAGTCCTTTGATCAGTTCAAGCGATGTATCATAGTCGGGGTCACCCGCCATGATGTAAGATACAAAGGCTTTCTTGCCGCTGGCGCGGAGTTGGGCAAATTTGGCATCGATCCTAGTCATTTTTGTCCCCGTTTGTCCTCGCTCTTTCCTTTGGCGAAACTCTAAACGGAAATCAATGGGTCTACTCAGATGTCAGTGTCGCAGTTTGCGGCAAAACGAACGGGGTGTTTGAACGATCGGGCACCCGACCCACATGCAATTCGCAATCATAGGCCTGCAGAAGCGTTTTGTCGTTGATCACATCTTGCAGTGCGCCGGATTTAATCATCCGCCCCTCTCGCATCACAGCGACTTTGTCAGCCATCATCGATGTCACGTTCAGATCATGCATGACTGCGACAACTCCGCCACCGCGCGCAACGTAGTCGCTCAGAAGCTCCACGATTTCGAGTTGATGGCCGACGTCCAGGCTCGCCATCGGCTCATCGAGTAATAGCCAGCACGGTTCTTCATCCAGAACCGGGCTCCAAACCTGAGCCAGAACGCGCGCGAGTTGCGCACGCTGCTGCTCCCCTCCGGATAACTCAAGGTAGTGACGGTCCGCAAAACCCGCCAAGCCAACTTTTGCCAGCGCCTCAAAGGGCAGATCAGGCATGTTTGCGTGCACACCAGCGCGAAGGCCAAAGCGAACCACTTCAAAAACAGTGAAATCGAAGGCAACTTGTGTTGATTGCGGCAAAACCCCTCGTATACGAGCGAGATCACGGGCCTGCGCAGACTTAGCGTTCAAAGTGTTGATCTTTATCTCGCCGGTCGCTTTGAGATCACCAGAAATCGCCCGCAACAGGCTGGTCTTGCCAGACCCATTTGGCCCGACAATCGCGGTTATCTCGCCGCTCAAGGCCTGAAAATCCACCTGATCCAAAATGGCTCTCCCGGCTATAACGTAAGATACGCTTTCGACCTGCAGGCTCACATCATCATCCCCCCTCGACGACGCAGTAGAATCCAGAGGAAAACAGGCGAGCCTAGAAGTGCGGTTACGATGCCAATTGGAAGTTCCGCAGGCGAGACTATGGAACGCGCCGCCACGTCAGCCCAAAGAAGAAGCGCCGCACCCAGAAGCGCCGAGTTGATCAGCAAAGGTCCGTGATCCGGGCCAGTGGACAGCCGCAAAAGATGCGGCACCACAATGCCTATGAAGCCTATGCCGCCAGATACAGCAACCGCCGCCCCCGTGGCCGCTGCAGTCGCCAATACCGCTAGGCGCTTGATCCGCTGAACAGCTATACCCAGATGTGCAGCCGTTGCCTCACCCATTGCCAAGCCGTTCAAACCATGCCCGAGAGAGGCGGAAAGCAGGATTGCCAAAACGATTATCGGCCCAGCGCTAATCACCTTACTCCATGTTGCGCCGCTCAAGGACCCCAACTGCCAGAAGGTCAAGTCGCGCAACTGCTGATCATCAGAAAGATAAATGAAGATACCGGAAATCGCACCGGTCAACGCTGCAATTGCGATACCTGCCAGAAGCATTGTGGCGACAGATGTCTGACCATTTCGTGTTGCGGCGGCATAAAGGATCAGAACAACGATCCAACTGCCAAGAAACGCTGCAATTGGAACCAGGTAAGGCCCAACTGAGGATTGCAACCAAATTGGCAGCGTTGCGCCCAAAACAATAGCCATGATCGCACCCAGGCTTGCTCCCGCGCTAACACCGACGATACCGGGATCGGCGAGCGGATTTCTGAATAAACCCTGCATGACTGCGCCTGAAACCGCTAAACCGGCACCAACCAGTATACCCAACAAAGTTCGCGGCAATCTGATCTGCCACAAAACGATCTGTTCCGTCTGACTCAATTCTTCACCAGACACCAACCGCACAAAAGCAGACCAGAACGACGTATTTGTGGCTCCTATGGCAAGGCTGGCAAAACATGAGGCTAAAAGCATGAGTGCCAGTAAGACGTGGGCCCGTCGCGCTTTGCGAACGCGGTCTATTGCAAAATGTTTCTCAGTAGCGTCTAAAGTTTTCTGCAAACTTAAGGGCCGTAAAGCTTTGTGTTCAATTTACTGACCGCCTCAGCGGTTCGAGGACCGAATCCAAGCAAAAGAAGGCCGTTCATACGTATGACAGAATTTGTCTGCGCTGCAGGTGTCGCTTGCAAAGCTGGCATCGATAATAGAACCTCATCAGAAATCGAATGATTGCCACGGCGGTCCATCATCAGAACCACATCCGGCGCTGCGCTTGCTACGGACTCATCGCTTAGATGTTTGTATCCATCAAACTCTTGCACGACGTTTATTCCGCCTGCCATCTTTATGATGGCGTCCGCCGAAGTATCAGAACCTGCTGCTAGAATTCGCCCGCCTTGAGCGCTTAAAACAAAAAGAACTTTTTTGCGCTCTACATCGCCCAGTTTACTGACTTGTTCGTCAGTAGTTTGAAAGTCTTCGCTGACCTTACGCGCCAAATCAGAAGCTTTCTCAGGCACGCCAAGCGCCTCTCCAACAATGCTTATTATATCAATGATGCCCTGTTCTGTGTCTATTGAAGGTATGGTAACGATCGATGCGGAAGAAGACTTTAGAACATCGATGGTTTCAGGTGGGCCAGCGCCCTCTATGGCCAAGATCAAATCCGGCGCCACGGACAAAACTCCCTCGGGCGACAAAGCGCGCATATAACCCACATCTGGAAGCTCATTCGCCTGCGGCGGGAACGTGGAAGTCGTGTCGCGTGCCACCAATCGATGTTCTTCTTTGAGAGCATAAACGATCTCAGTGACAGCCCCGCCAATAGACAGAATTCTCTTGGGTTTATCTTTTGCATAAACCGGGTTTGCTAGCGCAATCCAAAGAAACAACAACGCCCATAGTGAAAGGAAAATTAACCGGGCAAAACGTCTCTGAGCCTCTTCAAAGTACGCTTCGCTTATTGCTATGTCTAAGTTACGTCTTGTGCGAAACATTGCTCTGCCGTTCTTTCAATGATTGATCATTTGACCGGCTTGAACCTCGGGCTGGAGGTTTGGCGTATGGAGGAAAATAGTCCGTCCCCCTAGGAAAGCTAGTATGTATTTGAGACACTGAGCAAGATAGATTTGACGACTGGTTTTCCAAAAGTTCGGCAGGACAAACAGACTTATTGTTTGTTTAGCAAAACCAAAACAAAACCTAGATTGAGTTCTCGCTGACAATTTCTGCGATAGTCATATCTTCGTCATCAAACCTGATTGAAACATTTTGGTATTGATCCATTTTCCGTACTATGCTGAGTCAGCTCAGCCAAGCGGCCTCCGAGAGAGGTCAGTAGCGACGCATAGGTCATGTGGTGACACCTTGCGAAATGCAAGCCGACTCTCGTGCATTAACGGTTTGGCTAAACGTCAAAGAGGAGAAGCAGAATGAAACGTAGCTGGGGCATTCTAGGCGCCGCACTTTTGAGTGTTGCGATTCCTGATCACACATTGGCACAAGAACAGGAACTTGGTGCTGCGGTGCTGGTGGAACTCAATGCAGTGAAGTCTGGCGAGTCTAACTGTACTTTGACTTTCCTCATTCTAAATGGCCACGAAAGTGACATTGATAAGGCCGTCTACGAGACCGTTTTGTTTAACAAAAGCGGACAGGTAGATCGTTTGACGCTTTTCGACTTCGGCAAGTTGCCACCTGGAAGACCACGTGTTCGCCAGTTTTCCGTTCCTGGCATGAACTGCGAGGACCTCGGTCAGATACTAATCAATGGCGCGCATTCTTGTACTGCACCCGCCCTGCCCGAAGATGCCTGCGAAACCGATCTAATGCTGGATACACGTACTGACATTGAGGTTGTGGGATGACCGAGCTTTTCGAAATCATGCGCCAAGTCGCAGACCTTGGCGGACCAGTCGTTTTAATCCTGATAGCGGTTTCAATTCTTACGCTCGCCGTCGTTTTGTACAAACTCTGGCAGTTTTCTGCAGCTGGCGTTGGTCGTCACAAGGCTTTGATCCAAGCTGTGGATGCTTGGGACCAAGGCGATAGGAGCTTGGCAGCCGAAGCCATAAAAAGCTCAAAGAGCTACCTCGCACCAGTGGTCAAGATGGCTTTCGTCACCGCAGATAAGGATCCAAAACGACTGGAAGCGGAGGCAGAGACACGATTTGCCCGATTGGAAAGTGGTTTCCGGTTTCTCGATACCGTCGCACAATTAGCACCGTTGCTGGGACTTTTTGGTACTGTACTCGGTATGATTGAGGCCTTCCAAGCGCTTCAAGAAGCCGGCGCACAGGTTGATCCCTCTATCCTTGCGGGCGGAATTTGGGTGGCGCTGTTAACTACCGCGGTCGGCCTTGCTGTAGCGATGCCTACTTCGATGGTTCTGAGCTGGTTTGAAAGCCGAATGGATGCCGAGCGGGTTACGGCTGAAAAAGCGATCAGTGCCATTCTTCATCCACAAGGAATGCGTCAGGATGCTGCGACACCCGAAGCGGAGTTAAGCCGTGCGTAAACGCACAAGACGCAGACGCCTGTCAATGACGTCACTGATTGACGTTATATTCTTGCTACTGTTGTTTTTTATGTTGTCCTCAACATTTTCGAGGTTTGCCGAAGTAGAACTAAGCGCCGCGAGCGGTGGCGGTACATCGCAGTCCGATACACCGGTTACCTTTGTGCAATTGGGACAAGACAGCCTTAGCGTTAATGGCAAAGACCTTGAACTAGATGCATTGCCAACAGAGTTTCAGGACGTATCGCCGGATGCCGAAACACTCCCCGTGATTGTAAGTCTGCGCGATGATGTTTCGGCGCAAAGACTAACAGATCTTCTTGTTGTTTTGCGTACCGTTGATCGCCTCAAGATAAGTGTGTTGGGGTCCTGATGCGAGCACGGAAGGATAGACCTAAGCGCGAGCCAACAATTGCTCTGATCAATATTGTATTCCTGATGTTGGTGTTTTTTATGGTCGCAGGCACGCTTTCTCGACCTTTGGATGACGAGCTTAGTCTTGTGCGCACCTCCGATCTTGAAGGGCGTGCACCACCTGACACACTTGTTTTGCATCCGGATGGACGCATGAGCTATCGCGGGGAAACATTGGAGTCGGTGGAAGACTTCTACACGCTTAATGAAAGCGCGGATACCGAAGTCGCCCGCATTGTTCCAGACCGTGACGTGCCCGCGCAAACGCTAGTGAAAATTGCCCGCGATCTTCGTGTAGCCGGGGCGCAAAGCGTTTTGATCGTTACTCAAAAGGGGCTCGAATGATTGTCTCTTCGCGCTCTGTGAAGCTTTTTGCGCTATCGGCGGCCATAGTTGCGCATGCATCCGGCATATCCAATTTCAGGGGTGAGCCAGAAGTGTTGATTGAAGGAGGTGCCGGTTCTGTAGAGGCACAAATCGGTAGTAGCTTCGCCGACCTTACGGCGGGTGTGATGACCGCAGAAGCCGTCGAAGACGTCGTAGAAAGCACGCAACCAACCGTGGTCACGGAATCTGAGCCTGATCAAGAATTGGCTGAACTGGCAGAACCCGAAGCGTTGGAAATTCAACGTGAAGAGCCGAAATCAGCCGACGTAGATCCCACCGAGGATATAACCGAAAGACCAGAAACGGAGATCGCCGAACCCGCTCCGGTTCCAGAACCCGAAACACAGATTTCAGCACTAAGCGTCGAGCCGGTACCACAGCTGGAAGCTGTTGTGCCAATCCAACCGGTAGAAGAATCAGAAGAGACCGAAAAACCGGATATTCTAGAAGTACTAGAGCCTGAAAAGCTTGAACCCCTGGAATCCGCGGAAGAACCGGTCGAAGTGGCGCGTTCGGTAAGACCTAAGACCCGAACACCTGAGTTTGAGAAGAAACACGAAGACGTAAAAAAGGCGACAAAGGTTAGCCAGACGCCTAAGAAAACCACCTCAAACCGAGCGCAACAAAAAACCGTCAAAGGAAACGCTAAACAAAACACTGTTGCTGGTGCAACCACAGCAAACAATAATTCTGATGCGACTACAGCCGGCCAACGACAAGGTGGTGAGCAAGGCAATGCTGCAGTTAGCAATTATCCCGGTCTGATCATGAAGAAGATTTCTCGAGTACCAAAGCCTCGCGTTGGCAATAAAGGGACCGCTGTTATTGCATTCCGCGTAGCGTCAAACGGGGGCTTAAGCGTGATTTCTCTGGCGCGAAGCTCAGGTTCGGCAAATCTGGACCAGGCCGCACTTCGCGTCATACGTCGAGCAGCGCCCTTCCCGCCGCCTCCAGCTGGCGCTAGACGCAGTTTTTCAATCAAAATCAAGGGTCGTTGATACACAGCTCGCTCACTCTTATTTTTAGATATCGTGTCGATAACTCAAAGTGCGATTTTAATCGCTTTGCTTAGTTCGCTTCGCCTCAGGTTGTATCACATCCACCAGCTCCGCCTTCTCGCTCTCAAGCCGGTGAAGCCTTGCCTCCAAAGCGACAATGCGCGCTTCCAGCTGAGATACTTCAGCATTGATCGTACGACGTTTAGTCGCTTTCTCAATCAGAGTGTAAGTCACTCCATCCGGCCAAGGCTCACGTCCAGCGAAACGGTTTTTGAGCGTTTTCGCACTTTGCGTAAGCTGCGCCTTGGATGACAAAATGAATTGCTTCAAATCACTGTAATTTTTGGGTGTCAGTGCGGCGATGTTCCAACCCAGAACCATGACAGCCCCGGCCCAAATCGAGAGGCCCGACCAATTGGTAGACAACAACAACACAATACCAGGCGCAAATGTAAATAGTCTGGCCAGCCATGCGAAGCGCCGTCTTTCAATCTGCGGCATGCGATGGATACTGCGCCGTCTGTTATCCGTCGACGCAAAATAAGATATCCCAGCGAGCGAGATGAGTATCGCAATAAGTGTCAGCCAAAGGCTCATTCAGCAGGCTCCTGTACAAACATACCGGGCTCGTTCGAACGACCGCTCCGCATCTGCTTCAACAAAATAAATCCTCCAACAAGCAAGAGGATATCAATTGCAAGGACCGAAATCTGACCAGCGACCAATGCCTCGCTCCAACTGGCACCGCCGGTTAAATGCCGTAAGATCGGGAGGCTGACACAAAGCAGCGCAAAACAGAGCCTGAGCCTGCGTTCTGCCAATTCGCGATCGGCCCCAACGAGTAGTGCGATCGCGACTCCCGCTAGAAAGCCAGCAGGTGTCCACCATTCGGGATCACCCGCCGGTAAGGTTACAAAGTAAAAGACTGCAGATACCAGCATTGCAACCGGCAGACCCCAGATCGTAATGATAATAACCTGCCTGAAGCGTTGCCAAAGCGGTACTTCTTCACGACGTTTAGTCCATAAAAGCATGCCCGTTGCGGTAACGTAGGCGACTGCAAGACCTAAGCCGAGCCAGACGGTCTTTGAGGCAAAGCCAGCGAAGTTCCCAAAATGCAAAGGACCAATGATACTGACCAAGTCATCAGAGAGCGATGGCGCGCTGCCAAAGCCCGGACTCTCTCCCAAAAATGCGCGTGTAACTCCATCGTACCCCAGCGTGAACTGCGAAAGGCTGCCGGCTGCAGCAGCCAATCTAACGCTCACTTCTGCAGAAACTGAATTGTAGTTTTTGATTTCAATCGCCTGCACATAGCTGTCTGTTCGCGCAACAGCATCTGCAATTATGTAATCAAGGCTTGCCAAAGGAGCTGGCGATAGATCCAAGTCTTTGGACGCACCAAGGAACGCCTCCATTAGTGCCGCTTGGTCGCCACCGAATGCCAGCATGGCCATGACCGGCAGTCCGAGAGAAATAGCAAAGCTGAAAAACGCTCCAGTAAAGGCCAATACTATCGCGAAGGGCAAACCCCAAGTGCCCGCAAGCACATGAAGATCTCTCGAGCCCACAAGGCGTGCGCGATCTCGTGCTGCGACAAATGCATCACGAATGAGATGTTTATGAAGCAGAATACCGGTTACAGCAGCCGCCATCATCGCCAGACCTAGAATGCCAGTTACGATCAGACCCCAGGGTCGCGGCATGTAAAGCTGCACGTGCAGATCAACCCAGAAATCGCCAAGTGCCGCTTTTGGGTTCCGTTCACGCTCTGTTATTTCGCCTTCCCATCTGTCGACGACTTCACCAGTTTCAGGGTTAACAGTAAGCTGCACCACGTCATCTTCTATGCCGCCATTCTCACCGGTGACATGTGTTCGGAATAGATATCTGACATTGCCATCCGGCGTTCCGAAAATAGTAATTTCTTCGTAGTACTTTTCATCCACTTCGCGGGCTGCAGTGCGAAAATGATGATCTACTCGGGGACCAACACCCTCGTTGTGCGTTAGAACGCCCTGCGACCAAGTGTCGATCTCTTCTTGAAAGACAACGATTGAGCCTGTGAAGATACAAACATAAAGCAATAGTCCGAGCACAACACCAGACCAGCCATGTACGGCAACTATTCGCTTTGTTTTTGCTTGTGTCAAAAAGCTCATAACAACTTAACCTAGTGCGACAAGCCCAAGGTTCACAACCGCAATCGCGAACATCACGAGTGAGCCACGCGGTAGGTTATCCTCCAGGCACACATATGTAAAAAGAACCACCCAGATGAGAGGAAAAATAATCACCGGCAACGCAAAGTGGTTCACATTCGCGGCGCCCTCCGGCACCCATACCGTCATTCCCCACATGATAATAAACGAATTGATAATCGTTACGGGTCCAGCCATTACCCACCGCGTCAAAACAGGGCGTGAGGCCAACGCTGACCCGATTAGAGACAGCCAAGAAAAGGACCGCATTGGGTTGAAACGAGGGGTGGGCATAGCCTTAGAAAAGTACAGTACAGAATGTGTTAGACCAGTAACTTCGGCTGCTAAGAAACACTTTTTGCGTGTTTGTCACCTAAACTCCTCGTGATACTCAAAATTACCAAGACTGAGGAACAAAAAAACAAACGGTCAAAACGCCATAACTTGCTTCAAGATAATTGATTATGGCGGAGACGAAGGGATTCGAACCCTCGAGACGGTTCCCCGTCTACTCCCTTAGCAGGGGAGCGCCTTCGACCACTCGGCCACGTCTCCAACAATGGGCTTATCAGTGGTTTGACCTGCACTACAAGTGCCAATTTCATCAGCACTTTGCGGCAGCGATTTGAAAATCACGAACGTCTCTTCGGTCCAATGCGATTTACGCAGCGCAAACACGATCGTGTATCAAATCACATCCTTTCACAGCAGAACCGCTTAAAACTTCACGAGGCATGAGCCACAAAATCAGTTGATAGAACATAGAAGGAACAATGTTTTATTAAGACTAAGCCTTTAGCACCATCAGTGAACTTTTGGATCCGAGGTGTCAGAAGATGCAAAATGAGACGACAGAAACTGTCGATGAGACAGATACCGTCGCGGACTCATCAATTTTTAGTTTCGATGATGATATGACGGATACGAAACCGGCAGTTGCTACGGACCGCACAGCACCAGGGAGCGTTCTGATAATCGGTGCGATTTTTTCCCTTGGCACTTATCTTTTCCTCGCAAGCTTGGCGGTTTTTACGGTCTTTTTTCACTCGAACGTTGTGACTGATGGCAGTTGGATCGTCGCACCATTATTGATCATGCTGGCAGTAGTGCCTGTACTTGGCATCCTAATTTTTGAGTACGCATATATGAGAGCCCTCGCGGGATTTCGTTATCTTCGTGATGCGGCGGCGCGTCGAATACAAGCGATCGCAGGTATGCTGACTCTTCTTGTTTTGACGCTGGTGCATCCGTTAAGCGGGCTGGCAAGTCTTTTGAGTACTGGAATTGGCGGTTTGATTTTGTTTGGACTTGCGCAGTTTGGTCGCTCTGAAAGCGCATGGGATTACCTTCCATCTGAATCCACGTCCGTTCTGGCAGGTAGGGATCGCACAGGGTTTGCTCTGGCATCAAAACCGGTTCAAGAGCATGGGCTAATGGCTTCCTCAATGCTTGCATGCACGGCGTTGGCCTTGGTTACCGGATATGGCGCGGCAAGCTACTTAACAACGATCAGAGTTATTGACCCCAATGCTGTGGCCGCGATTTCGCTTCTGACAGCTTTATCGACATATTCGATTCTGGCTTTTCTCAGAGACGGATTGAAGAGCCCATCCGAAGACAAAATGCCGACATCGCAAGTCGAAGCTGTGAATGTGGACGACACAGCCGGCGAAGAGTTGGGTCTGAGCGTCACAGGTCTAAGCGTAAATTTGCGGGGTGGACGTGCGCTTTTGTCAGACGTGAACTTCGCAATCGCACCTGGCACAATCATCGGCATTGACGGAGAAACCGGATCCGGAAAGTCGCTGCTACTAAGTGTATTAGCTGACCCATTCAGCTTCGAGAACCTTCAAGTAAGAGGCCGGGTGACAAACAATAGAATGGATCTTTGGCAACGCACCAACGCGGAGGGTGTCGTACCAGCCGTTCATTTAACCAACGACCCGATCCTGCTGCCAACAACCGGCGAAAACAATCTCTGTTGCTTTCAAGGCGGTCATATAGCCAATCACGCCAAGCGCAATCTGGAACGACTGGTGTTTTCAAGCGAATTAGTCGACGAAATTTGTGCCTGTGATGACGCCAGATTGCTGCCGGGAATGCAACGCAAGGCCCTCGCGCTTGCACGTGCTTTCACTTTGTCGCCGGGGTTGTATCTTATGGATCGACCTGAGGATGAACTTCCCGAGAAACAGATATCGGCCGTCCTTAATCGCATGCAAGAGGAAGCGAGACTCGGTCGTTCATTTGTAATAGTTACCCAAAACCGAGCATTTCTTGAGGCCTGTGACAAAATACTAGTTTTGCAACATGGCCGTGTCCTCGACTTTGGCGCTGCTGAAGAAATCCGCAAACGCAAAGCAGCAGGATGGTCACGTTTCGCCTCGCAACGCAGCCTCGAAATTGAGGAAAGCCTTGAAAAATGGGTGAGATCGCACTTTCGTCGACCTGGAGACGAGCCCAACAGGCGCAAAGTAGCACATTTAGCCTCAGAAATGCTCGCACTTTCATGCCAAGCTGGATCAGCGCTAGTTGCATCGCGTTCAGTCGTCTTTGAATTCAAACACTTCGTAGGACACTGTATTTTACGAATGCAAGATGGAGATGCGCCGATTACGACGACGAGCTTGCAAAAAGCTGAAGCTGAAGCCGTACAAAAGACAAACGGTCAGCGTTTAAGCCCGCTTGCATCAATTCTATCTAACGCGTCCGATTTCGAGGCCGGCGTTGATTTGGACCGCCGCCTGTTAAGTGTAAAGATCGATACCTTTGACCCCCGTCTTGAAGAGACGAAGGAAAGTCATGCGAGTTCAAAGAGTTGAAATAACTTACAATGGAGTCCCCAGTGAACGGTTTCGAACGAGACCGTTTATATGGTTGATTTGGGCTGTCGCGACCTTCACGATGTTGCTTTGTGCATCGGTTTGGTTCGCCTTGGGATCGGATGTCGAACGCCAAGCAGTTTATACTGGAACGCTCCGCCTGAAGGGAGAAAGACGCGATATTTCTCTACCGGCTGGGGCAATACTGAAGAGGGTAGAAGTTCAAGAAAATCAGTCATTGCGAAAGGGCCAAACTGTCCTCACGCTAGACGTTGAAGCGATGCGACGTCTTAGATCTGAACTTTTGGAAAAGCAAAGTGCCAATGGGTTTTTTTTAAATTGCCTTGGGTCTTACCGTGAACCACCAGAACACTTGGAAACCGACACCCAAACCGCTCTGTTCACGAAAGCAGCAGCCGAGTGCGACAGATTACATGACGGCTCAAAAAACGAGATCGCTTTATTGAAAAAACAAGCAGCTTCACTGCTTCATGAACGTCATATACTGGATCGTTACATTGCATTTTTGGTCAGCACCAAGAAAGAGCCATCGGAAGAAATCGCGGAGAAAGCGCTTAAACTATCGCTGGCGAGCAAACGACTGAACCAAAAATCACTGGAGCTTGCACAAACGATAGAATCTCGAGAAAGGAATGCTCGCGCTCTTATCTCCTGGGCATTGAAACAAGCGCTTGAGAAATCTGGGGCGCTGGAAAATCAGATTACAAGTTTGGACAAACATATTAAAGCGCCGCGCGTAGAAGCACCGGATGAGGCCCAAGTAACGCGTGTAAGAAAATATCGAGAAAACTCTGCACGCTTTTTGCCGACATCCATTGTCGAGGTGATGCGGGCACAGTCTGCGGTGATCATCGCCGAGTTTACAGTTCCTCAGGAACACGAGGACACACTCACAATTGGAACAGAAGTTGTTCTGCAATTGCTTGGTTTAGAGGTTGAAACAGAATTCGTCAAAGGCACGGTCAAGTCCATTTCGCCAGAAAGATCAGGCGCGCTAAATTTTTTGGTGAGCTTGAAACTGAATGACCAGAAAAAGCTAAGGGAAAGCGACTTATACCTTTCCCTTATTTCTTCAGAATCTGCTGTAGAAGTGAAAATTCGAAAATCCACTGAGCCGCTCAAGAAAAGTCTTCAGGAAATAGCGATGCGCGTCTTGCCCGGAAAGTCGTTTCTATCAGATCCCGTGCGTTCCAAAACGCAAAAGAGCAATTAGTCTTCAAGGCAAACCTGTTTGACCTTAAGTTCGCTACGTGCTGCATTGATCAACATTCGCCAGGGCGTAGATTGAAGCTCGTGATAATCTCCAGTGCTGGTTTTAGGCTTTGAAAACTGCCGGGCATCTGAACGATGCGCACATGTCCACATATTCGTTCGTCGCCTTTAAAGCATGCAAAGCAAGGATTAATGGAACAAAGACAGCCGAATTTTTTACCATAAAGTCATTGGCGGCATCGCTGATAGTTAAAATTTTAGTCAAAGAAAATTCAAAGTCGGTTGAATTCCCGCAGTCAAGTTTGACATTCACATATGCGCTGAGTGCAAGATGGATGGGAAAATGGGTTGCATAGAGGCTGGCGCGATTGCGCTTACAAGCGTGGTTGGCGGAATTCATAATATTCAACTGGACGCCTCGACTATGGTTGAAGACTTCAAGTCTGGCGGGCTAGCGGATTGGTCGGTAGCAGAGTATGACTTCAACCATCCGCACTTTGACACTGATTGGCGTAAACATAATGTGTCACTTAGCAAAAATGGACTTACGCTGACTTTACGGCCTCACAAGGACGGGTCTAATCCATTCGAGGGTGCCGCAATAAGAAGACTGCAAAAGTCGCATTTCGGGCGATACTCGGCGACAATTAGACCAGCCAAGGGTGAAGGGCTTGTGACGGGGTTCTTTGTCTATTCCGGGGCTGCTTACGGCACGCGCCATGATGAAATTGATATTGAGTTTCTGGGCAAAGACACCACGAAACTTCATATTGCAAGCTTTGTTGATGGCAATCTGACAAATCATTTTATTGATCTTGGCTTCGACGCAGCGCACGAAACCAGAGAGTACGGGTTTGATTGGTATCCCGACTCTGTTTCGTGGTGGATCGACGGTTGCGAAGTCTTTCGCATAGAAAACGAAAAAAACGAAGTGCCGGAAGTGCCAGGTTACATTTTTACGAACCTGTGGGCCGTAGCACCAGAACTGGATGTTTGGGCAGGTACGCCGCGAGCAGGCACCACCGCGAAAGCCATCTTTGGCAAGGTTACATTTACGCCGCTTCGCGCGAAAGCGTCACACGATTAAGCAATGAGGACTTGCTCCAAGGGATTTGCACGCCATCGGTTAGCTGAACGACACGCCTGCGGGTAGTTCGCGCAATGTCTTCGATCTCACCTGCATTTCCTAACATGGCTTCATTAAGTGCGGATGCGAATGGCCCAACCCTTTTAGATCCGTCATATGCCGGTGAACCGGGCTGAGCTGCATAAAACGAAAATAACCCTCCAACGCTTGCTCTTTTGATTCTGCGTGACATCAAAACGGGAATATGTGTGTTGCAACAGTCCAGTAATAAAATCTTGTTTCTAGGTTCATCAGAAAGTGTTTTCACCATCGCGGACTCTGGGATGGCCTTTCTGACACTTTCCAGGTCACTCGACATATCAGATGGGAAAACCATAACATCGTCGCCTATGAAACCACCATGGCCGGCGACATAGATTACCGCTAGATCAGTTTGACGAGCCAGAAGTCTGAACTTTGCCAATCCCAACAGAAAGTCTTCATGCTTGGGATTCATCAAAACTCGCGTCTCGTATCCTAAATCGAAAAACAGTTGCGCAAGCAGATGCGCATCACTTTGCGGCGTACGAAGGCTCTTTAACTCAGTGTAACTTGAAACACCTATACAAAGCGCTGCAGCTTTGCCTTTCGGCCAGACAAGAGCGTTAGCTTCACTGGATTTTCTAGGCGATGCCGGAGCAGCTATTGAACTCGACGTCGGTAAAGACACTCCCACCAATCCGGACCCAATGAATTCGCGCCGGTTCATCATACGGTACAGCCATTATCGCCCGGCTCTCTCACTAGGACCTCTACTCGGCGGTTTCTCGAGTCGGCGCCAGAAATGTTCGGAAGAAGCTGTTTCTCGCCTTGCCCCTCTATATTCAAACGTTGGTCTGCAACGCCCATTGCCCCAACAAGAAACAGCCTGACTGTCTCGGCGCGTCGCTCAGAAAGTGACATATTGTATTTTGCACTACCAACAGCGTCCGTGTGGCCCACCAGCTTGACGCAAATACCGATCATATCATCGGACTTAAGCACGTCCGACAATCTCTGCAGATGCTCCCGGTAGTCCTGCGTAAGCTCATTTGACGCAAATGCGAAATGAACAGCATACCCGCGATCCTGGTCTAGTTCGCTCACAGGAAGCGCTTTATGATCTAACCCTCGCGTAGCACCCATTGGCTTGACGTCAGGACATTTGTCGTCCGCTGTACCTGTCAAAGCTCTTTTGATAGCGCAGTAATCTGCAGATACCGACAAATGGACTACATCAGCCGCAAAAACTGCTTGCGGAGCGAAAAAAAGACAAAAAAGAAAACGTCGAATCAACATTGAGAAGCCTCTTTTGCCAGAACATTTGTTCAGCCGAGGTAAATAAACAGTAAACTACTGAAATTGCTTAAATTTGTAGCAAAAGTTTTTCGAAAAAATGAAGTAAGAGAAGAGTTGATTAACGTCACGCGTCTATCTGCCAATCAGGCTATTGGAGCGCGGCTATGTTCATCCGTCCGTGTATTTTGACAACACTCTGTTGCTTACTGCCCGCATGTGAGATCACGCCAGCAGTTCTGGCACCTGATTTCGCCCAACCAAAGACGGCACCGGCGCGTAACTTTACGTCGTTCGATGGTGCCTTGCGGTGCATGGACAGTCTGCTGGCTGCTAAAGGTCAACAGCCGGTTTACATTTCTTCAACGGGTATACCCGACGAAACCCGGCGGATATCAGTGGCCGCCGATGATATGCTCATCAACGCGTTGAATCGAATGAATCGCACCAGCCATGCTTACATTTTTCTGGATCAGGGACTGGTACGCGCAGATGGTCTGATTGATCTATTAGTCGTTCAACGCGAAAATCCGCCACGTCCCAGTTACTACATTCGTGGTGCGATAAGCCAGCTCGATGGCGATGTCGGCGTCACAGACGTTGAGGTTGGTTTTGACGACGACATTTTAGATGACGAAGATTTCATTCAAGTGGAAGCGGATAACAGAGGAGATCTTTCTGTTGTTTCAGTAGACTTGCACCTCGTCGCGTATCCAAGCCGTCAGATTGTACCAGGGGCGTCTGTGTCGAACTCTATGGTGGTACGAGAACGACGTTTCGGTTTAGACGCGTTCGGACTGATCGCTGTCACGGGGCTGGAATTCGACTTGCAGATTGATCGGATCGAAAGCAACGGACAAGCCGTCAGAAACCTGATCGAAGTGAGTGCGATAGAACTGATAGGTCGTCATTCTGGCATACCGTTTTGGAAATGTCTTTCCGGCGACAACACCAACGCAAGACTAAACAGCGGAACGGAACACCAATTCGTGGCTAAGTCGGAATCTGAGCGCGTAATCGAAGCTCAACGCGCACTCATAACACTCAAAAAGCTGGCCGTTCAGCCCACTGGAAAACTTGATAAGAAAACAAGATCAGCAATTGCTGTTTTTCAGGCTGAAGAGAACTTGTTGGTCAATGGCAGAGTGGATTTTGATACACTTCAAAGGCTCAAGGAAAGAGCGCTTGAAGGTGCGAAAGGCCCTAAACCGGTTACTACTGCAACTAAGCCAAAGAAACTTGCAAGAACCTCAAAAAACAACACGCCAGGTCAGGCTTCTACTGCAAACAGTGCTACCAGCGAGAAGAACACGTCGAGCTCCAATCGGCGAATTTTCCTTCCGCCCGATGCGCAGCGCAGTCAGCGAACCGAAAGAAACGACGCAGGTTTCATACCATTAGATCAGTTCCTCAGATCAAGAAACTGAGAATAGTAAGCTCATTTTGAGAAATATTTGGCGAAATTGAGATCGTTCGTAGCTTCTTAACCCTCCTGTGGGACAACCACCGCAAAGAAAATCATTGGTTTGGTTTGGGATGACACAAGAAAACAAGCAAAATACTCGCCGATTGTTTGGACCCGGAATCGTTATGCTTGTTCTTTCCGTGACAATCGTCGTTGCGGTCGCATGGTACACAGCGAGCGCCGCTAGAGCGTTGTTTCTTGCACATGAAGACATAGAACCGATCATAGCAGGTGGTGATCTTGACGAGCTGCCGGCGCTTTTGCGCGGCAATGTTCCATCCGTTACATCCAGCATGGTGCGCGGCACACCAAGTCGGGAAAAACCTCCTCGGATGTGTGAAATGCAAGAAGACTATTTCGAGACCGTTGACCGCGGCCTTGATCAGGCGCATGGCTACACAAATCGAAACGAGTATGTCCGCAAGTACAGAGCGCGACGCGGTTTTCTGAATGAACGCGAAATGCGTGCCGCGCGCGTAGCTTGGAGATACTTTGAACTTTTCACGCAAGAAACCACAGGATTGGCGAACTCTGTGGGCAACTATCCTTCCACAACGCTTTGGGACACCGCATCCTACATGGCGGCAATCGTTGCCGCATACGAATTGTGCATCATAGAAAAGCCGGAACTAGATAAACGCATCACGCTCTTGCTGACTACAATCAAAGGTCTGGAACTCTTTCGAAAAGAGCTGCCAAACAAGGTTTATCACACGAAGAGCGGTGCAAAAGTCGACTATACAAACAAGCCCGGTGAGATCGGTTTCTCGGCTCTAGATATCGGAAGATTTTTGGTTTGGATGCGGATCATCAAAAACCGCTATCCCCACTTGGGCAACACAGTAGACTCAGTGCTTTTGAAGTGGGACTTTAGCAACGCAATTTCAGAAGAGGGTTTACTATTTGGCGCCTTTGTTGACGCCGAAACAGGTCAAACCGTTTATGCACAGGAAGGTCGGCTGGGATACGAAGAATATGCTGCAAAGGGATTCGCATTATGGGGTTTCAGACCTATTCTTGCGCATCGTGCCGAACCCTTTCTAACAGCTTCAATCTACGATGTGCCGGTTCCGTATGATGGAAGAGACCCCAGAGTTTTTCACTCACAAAACTATGTTGTTACAGAGTCGTATCTTCAGGACGGGTTAGAGCTAGGTTTTGATCTTCCGCATGATGACAGTAGTCCGGATTGGCTCAATTCAGATGGCTGGCGTGCGGAATTCGCAGATCGGATTTATGAAGTGCAGGAGCGTCGTTGGAGACAAAGCGGTTTTATGACCGCGCGTTCCGAACACAATGTCAAAGGACCACCTTACTTTACATATGATACTGTGTTTTCTGACGGTTACCCTTGGAACACAGTAACGCCGCGCGGTGATTATGTTCCCGATCACGCCGCAGTCGCCGCTAAAGCAGCGCTTGGGTTGTGGGCGTTATGGGAGACGGAATACACTGATGTGCTCTACGAAGCGATTATTGAACTCTATGACCCGGAGGTCGGTATGTACGAAGGGCTTTATGAAAGGGGTCAGGGTCGAGTTCAGATTTTTACGGCCAACAACAACGGCATTATTCTGACGTCGCTGCTACACAAAGTGCAGGGCACAATTTTGACGCCGTATACTGGTGACACAGAAGTTTGGTACACCGCTTTTCGGGATCAGGACCTGCGCGTGGTTAGAAACTATCCTGATCCTCCACAAGAAGAAGACTGGCTCCCCGCTATTCGTCACTCCCTACATCAGGAGGTTAGAAATTGATGCACAAACTCATACTCTCAACCGCAATTGCTCTCGTAGCGATCGCGCCCAGCTCTGCGTTTTCGCAAGAAGAACAGCAGAGCACGCAAGAAGCATTCGCGCCTGAAAATGCGATTGTTGATACTTCAATACCGTTTGCAATCGGCGCGAGAGAGGCCAGGCAGGAATTACGCGGAGCGTTTGGGTGGCCAACTTTTCAGGAAGGTCTCGTTGAAGGTGTTTACTTTCGATTTGATCCAGACGGTTATGCGCGCTTTGCACCAACTCCCAGATTGGACACAGATGTGTTTGAGGTGATTTGTCGAGCTGGCACATTAAACTGTCATGGGCGAAAGGGCGTTTTGTCCGTGTACTTAAACGGTCAAGGCGCGCTGCAGCTCCAGATCAACGACACAAGCGATGGTGATACGATGTTCCTGATCGATGGAGCCTCAGAACTTCAACTCCCAAAACGTGTCTTGGGTCCGCTTGACGAAAGAATGGAACTGTTGCTCGGATCAGGAGGTGAGCTCTTAGTTCGTCGTGGCGAAATTGAAACCGTGCGACTATCGTTGGCTGGATTTAGTGCAGTCGCCGCTTACTTGCGTTGGATAACAGCCAGACAAGATTACGGTGTTTTGCCCCGAGGATGGCCGGTGCCAAACTCAACAGTGCCGCAAAGCGACCCAATCGCGGTAAATTGGCAGGTCTCACCGGCTGCACAACAAAATCAACCAATTTTCGAACGAGACAATAATCAATCCTCGTCTGATGTAGAGCAAGATGTGGCTGCAGTTCGAACGGAAATCAGCGAGCTGAGAGAGCTTTTATCGACGCCTGCCGGCGAAGCATCACCGAGCTCAACGATAGATCAAGCCCTTGTGCAACAAGACGGGCATGCAATCAAACAAACTAATCAAGAAACAGACTTACAAATCCAACAGCTCCAAGACACAGCGCGTGCATTGCTCGATGCCGCTGAATCTCTCAACGCGCAGAGTCGAACTACAACGGTTGAGACAACGTTAATGCCTGAAACACCAGAAGACTCGCCGACCCAAATAGGAAATCAATTGGCATTTTTGATGACAGAATTCGGTTTAGACGCGCAAACCGCACTGACCTTGTTGCAATCAAAAGACAACAGTTTGATTGAAGCGGGCATAGCAACGCAACGCGGTGTTGAGCAAGAAAGCACAGAAATGACAGAGCAGCTTGGTAGTCAAGGCGGAGATGACATAGTACTCGACATAATCTCCGAACTTAGAGATGAATTGCCAGATGTTAGGACGACTGAACCAAAAACCCCTTCCATTGGAAATCTTTCCAATACTCCACAGGAGTATGAATTATTGACTGATTACTTTTTATCCGTCTTTTCAGACAGTTAATGCTTCAAAAATTTTGCGCAGAGTTTAATATATAAAAAGGATACTTAAAGCCGCGGTTACGCCGCTTTCTCTCCTATAAAATGATGCAGCGCTATCCCAAACTCGACTTAAGTGGAGTGACGGGAAATGACGGGTCTAAACAAACCCCTTATCTGTATCGGCTTGTTATTGCTTTGCCTTTCGCCAGCAAATGGCGAAAGCACTACCCACCAGTATGTGATGCGTTACGAGGTACAAACAAACGGAAATGCTCTCTTTCTTCTTGAGTCCGAAACGAGAAGACGCGTAATCTGGACTGTGAACTGCAGAGTGCCGATGCAGGGCTGCGTTGCGCGGGGTCAGGGTATACTACTGTGGGTGGATGATGCTATGGGAGCTCGCCTAAACTCCGCAACGGGGCCGGGGGCAAAGGTTTCAATAGACTGGAATAATCGTAGTCGAGATCAATCTGGCATATTTTCGAAACCACTAGGAAGGGAAGACGTTTCCAGGTTGTCCAGGTCTGGGACTAGCCTTGTTATTGAAGAAAACAACTTCGTCACAGTGCGCGCCACAACAGAAGGGATCGACATTGTGATAGACTATTTGAGGTGGTTGAAGTCTAATCACGCGCGACTTGCGAGAGATGCTCGCGTTTGGCGACACTCGGAAAATCGCGTCACTCAGAACTTGGATTCTGCTGTGCTTGAACGGTTTCGCATTGCTACATTTCAACGCGGCGAGAACCCCGAAATTTTAGTTCCCGTGCACAAACCACAAATCCAGTTTGCGATCGAAGGTCAGAAGGCGGAGAACGGCGCAGACAATAGCTCTGATAACTGCGCAGGTTGTTAATGAAAGGCGTATTTACGCTTAATTCATTTGCCACAATGGTCCGCGACTCTGGAAATGAATTGCCTCCAAAATCACAGCGTTTGTATTCAGTGTGAACACATCATTGGGCGTGCCATCTGCCTCATAGTATCCAGCCGCCCAGCCCTTTTCGATGTGTCTAAGTCCGGATAACTGCGCTCGCACGAGGCCCGTGTACTCACTCGCAAACAATGCATCCCACGCAAAGGCGGATTTTGTGCTCACGGTGCGAAGTTCTGGATAAAATTCACCTTGCTCTGTTACGACAGCCCAAGGTTGGCCATTGCTGTAAACAGATGAATACAAGAAGTGCGGTGCTTGATTGACATGATCTTCTGAAACCATAGTGATTTCTCCGCTGGCGCGAAATCTGGCCTCCTGCGCAAGATACACACGGGAGGCCAAAACATGGCTTTCGTGATCAAATCCGAGTTCCAATCCAAGTAGAAAGTATGGTTCGCTGAGCGTTGGTGTAATCGCGCGAAAGCTTGAAAAATGCCTGAGATCGATTGGAACATCCACGTCATTAACCGAGTGCCAGTCTACAATTCGTCGAGCTGAAATTGCTTGGCTAACGTCAATTCCCCACATGGCAGCTGCACGAGCACCGTATTGCTCATACCCTATGCGTCCCTCCTGAAGATATTCAATCTCTTGGTTGGTAAAATCGCCACTAATTAGTTCTCCATTTCGGGACAGGTCATCCAGTGACCAACGCGCAAGGATTTTGTTTATCTTCGGGCCCTTTTCCGGAAAATTGCGCTCGAGTATACGTAGCGCTGCTAGGAGCCTTGAGATATCTAGTGCGGACCACCCAATTCCACCTGGAACAGGGTTATTGTTGTAGTCCGTCATTTCAAGCGTGCGTGTGTCGTATGTCTTATTCGGAAGCCTGTCTTCGACCAAGGGCAGCGTCTCAAGCGCACTGAGCAAACGTTCGACGCGCGCCAGAAAAGTTGCGCGTTCAACAATGCCCAGGCGGTACGCAGAAACCAAGCCAAGCAAGTATGATCCCTGGTCCCAAAGCGTTGTTGACGGAAATCCTGCAACAGAATCCACCAGACCGGTTTCGGTTCTGAAGTTTTGTTCAAGATAAACCCAAGCAATTTCTGCAGCTTGGATGTCTTCTGCCGTTAAGTCGCGCGGGGCGGCTATGGGCATGGTTTCGAACCTTTGTCCGAACCCCTCAAAAGACTGCGTACGCGCAACAAATCGACCAGCATAATCAAAACTCGTCGCCGTCGCAGCCGCGATACATAATCCAACCGCAAAGAACACAGGCGGAGCAATGCGTTTACTTACTTTTCTCTGAACCATTTTGTTCCTCAAATGCTAGCCTGCAACCTAGGGGTGGATGCGACGCTTTCTGAACTTTCGGCGCATGACGGCGGCAACCATGCGCTCATACGAAGTAGACGAATATACGCACCACAGTTCCAAAGAAGCCAAAAAATATTCACGATCAAAAGCGAAAAACTGTATCCATCATAGAGGTTTAGCGTAGCGTAAACCGCCCATGAAGAAGCGCCACAAACAATCAACACTGCCCCGATTGCAGGCTTTGCATGTCGCCAGTCGCGACACGTGCCTGGAATTTTAGGTGTTGCTGGAAACTTTGGCCGTTTGCCCAACAAAACCTGCGCGACAGCGCGAACCTGTATCGAGAGTGTTGCCACCGCAAGCGCGCGACCAGCGTGGGTGTCATATCCTTTGCATGCAACAAACATTGCCAACTCATTGACCAAAAGAAGCGGAAGTAAATGCAGAAAAAACTCGACAGAATAAGCCTCAACTGGCGCAATTCCTGTGAGCAACGAGACAACCGGTGCAACAAGTAGGATCGGCAACCAAAGAACTGCGAAATATGACCAAAACGTTGCGGCGTAGTGCAGGCGACAGCGCCAAGGCATGGCTCGCGAGAAAATCGGGTTGTTCCTGAACATTATATCTAGAGTGCCGCCCGCATACTTTAGTTTTTGCGTGGCCCACGCTTCGATCGACCAAGGGGACAACATTCGAGCTTCGATCTTTGGATGAAACACCGATCTCCATCCAATTGAATGAAGCTTGATCGAAGTCAGAATGTCTTCGGAGACATGATAACAAAAAGGTTGCAGATCATTAGTGGCGAAATGCGTTCTGCGCACGTCCAGATTGCAGATCAAAGCGGATCTTTTTGCATCTTGAATTTGGCGGTCGAGAGCGTTTGAAAAAATCGCCTCGCGTCGATGAATTGAACCCGCACCACAGCAGAAGGAGGCATGATTTCTGTTACGTCTACGCTGAATAACATCAAAAAAAACAATTGGATCAGACAAGAACGGATCTTCTCCAACCGTTTCTTTCGTCGAAAGACGGCGCAACATCCTCAATGCGGATCGGCCCACACTGCTATTGGCCAACCTGATTAAATTTTCCCAATTCTGACCATCTGGAACATCGTAAAACCAATGTGGGGTTTGAACCCAGGCGACACTGTCATCACGAAAGTATCCCAATGTATTTTGTAGAAAGCTGGGAAATAGCCGAGTATCAGCGTCACATATTACAATGAAGTCACCACGCGTTTGCATGAGGGCGCTCCGTAAGTTGCCCGCTTTAAACCCGTGGTTGGTATCGCGACTGAGATAATCCACACCTAATTCTTCTGCCAGTGCACGCATGCCCGGCTGCTTTCCATCGTCCAGAAGGCTGATGGATAATGAAACGCCATCTGGCACAATGACTTGGCAAGCATCCGACAGCGTTGGTCGAACAACACACACTCCTTCATCAAAAGTGGTCACAAAAATATCGACTGCGATCGGACCGTCGCCATCCAAACCAACTTGCCTTCTTTTTCTGGGTGGTGGCTTCTGTGCTGTGTCGCCTTCGCTCCAGATATCGAAGAAAAACAATAGTGTGCCCAAAAACGCAGCCGTTTCCGCGAGTGCGACCAAAACTGAAAACGTTAGAGCGTCTGGGTTGAGCGAGACCGTCCAACGCCAGTGCAAATACCATAGGCCCAGACCAATCGTCAGGCCGGCGAGACATTGCCAAATTGATGTAGCAAGCGGTGACATCGGGAGAATAATAGGCGGAGAGCGATGCTCATAGCGCCTGAAGTAGCTTGAATGCTCGCTGTCATCGCTTGGCACAACTGAAGATGAAGCTTTCGACATTAAGCGGATCGTTCCAGCTCATTGATGACTGTCTTCTTAGGAAGCGATGACGAAACTCTTGGAAGCGGTGTCTTTTTGAATTGGTTTTTGCCATCAGCAAATGCGTGAGAGATCGACCAGTCACCGTTCAGGATTTGGCCATCCACAAAGGCATTCTCCCCTATATGAGTATCAGGTAGAACAACAGAACATTTAACGACAGAATACCTAGATACATAAGACCGCGCCCCAATGGAGACCGGACCTTTAATAAGGGCGAGCGGCTCAACTGTAGCTCCCGAACCGATGTAACAAGGCCCAGTTATTTCAGCTTTGGGGCTGATAACAGCTGTTTCATGCGCCCAAACGTTTGGGCGTATTTCCCGCCCTGATGGTCGCAAGTCATTAAGTTGTCCACCGAGAGCCCCCTCAATCGCCAAGTAATAGTCTCGGGCACAACCGACATCCAACCACGTCAGCTTCGGTGCTTGAACGTGCACGGAAAGACCAGCCTGCATGATCCTTGGGATTAAGTCATTCGCGATATCTAGATCATTTCGATCTGGCAACAGATCCAAGATAATAGGGTCACATACATAAATCCCGACATTTGCAAGACTTGAACAAGCTTCAGGTGGTTCTGGTTTTTCCTGAAAATCGAGAACACGTCCAGACCGATCGGCTTTAATGATCCCATAGCTCGCAACATCTTCAATAGGTACAGTCTTAGCAATAATTGAAAGCGACGCGCCGCTTTGCTTATGCTTGCTGAGGGCTTCAGCGAAGTCCACGTTAATCAATGCGTCGCCGCATACAACTATGAAATCATCGTTGAATGATGCGTGGTCGCGATGCAATTTGCGTAATGTCGTTGCTGAACCGAGCGGTTCTGCCAACCAACTTTCGTCTCCAAATTTACCTTCGTTATAGAAAGTTACCGACTGTTCGCGCCTTGGGTTCTTCCGGAAGTAATTCGGGATTTGATATCCAAGATGACCAGGATTCAAAAGAATGTCGCGCACACCATAACTCTGCAAGCTATCCATAGCGCGAGCCAGAAGCGGCTTTCCTAAAATATCCAACATTGGTTTTGGACAAACTTCGGAAAGTGGGGCAATACGGCTTCCGCGCCCGGCACAAAGCAACACCGCTTTAGTGTTCGCTAGTGATACGCACCTAAAGTGCTGTGATGCGAGCACTTCCTCCTCTGAATTGAAGATTGGTAGAACACGATCATACCCCAAATCATGAACTCTCGACTTCAACTTGGGCGGCAAGTTAAAAACAGCTGTCCTTACTTTAGTTTGCTGAAGCAACATATCGACGAAACCCGCCAAACCTGCTGACGTGAATCTTGAAACTCTGCTGCAATTGATAGCAACAGCATACACGCCTTGATCGTAAAGACTGTCGGTCAAACCGTTTAGCGGGGCGAGGGAATCTGCATGCGCCAACGCTCCGACACAGTTTGCAATTGAGATCGTTCCACCCCGGTTTTCGATTTCGAACAACATGATTAACCCTTTAACTCTGTGGTGATAGACGCAGAAAAGTTGGGAAGCGGCCCAAGCCGATGGTCCAGGCCAATGGCGCAAAGCGCTTGAGCATAACAACAAGCAGGCAAGTTGCGGGAAGTATAAAACCGATCTTCAAGGATACCTGCACAATGGGAGTAAGTTCCGTTTCACGGAGGTATATTTCCGCCATATCGAGAAAGACTGGATGGGTTAGATAGATCCCAAACGAATAAGGTGCCAATTTCGTTAGAATAGGCGGCCAATTCTTTGCTCCTATGCACATGCAACACAGGAAAAGCGCGACTGGCATGAGGAAATCCGCCCAGTACCCGGCAGTGTAGTCAAACGGATATTCACCCGTAACAATAGTTTTGTAGCTTCCAACGAGTTTGATGAGTACCAACAGGAAGCCAATATAAAAAACAGGCCAAAACCAAGGCATGAAGACTTCAAAGTCGAACCTTCTGACCAAACCGTAACATGCGCCAGCAATCATGCCATATCCGACATAGGTCAGTACCTTTGCAGCTCTGACCATAAATGGCAGCGCATCGTGCCCCCAAAAGTTGGCGAAAACAAAAGCATCAAGTTCTGATTTGACGAGTAATCCAACGAACACAAGAACGCCGAGGACCGGGAAACGAACGGCCTTTTGATAGAGCGGGAAAAACAACAGAATCCCGAACAATGTCGGAATAAAGTGCATGTGATATTTAACATCCCCCAAAATAAAAAAACCTAGCCATTCAAACGGATTGAAAAGCTGGTTCAATGCGGAATCAAAGTACCCAAAATGCTGGGCTTTAATCAAACCGTAGAAAGCATAAAAAAATGTCCAAAACGCAAATGGAACAAGCAGACGCTGGACCTGCTCGTTAAGACATGAGCGATAGTTGCGCGGTCGACGATCAAGCGCCAGCATCAAAAGGAAAATTGAAATAATGATAAAAAGCTCTGTACGAGCCATGTAGAGAAACGCGCGCAGTAAGATAGGTGCAACGCGCTCGGAAACATCATAATCAGACCAAGGTTGGCCAGAAGGATCAGCCGTAGCGTGAAGCGCGACCATTGACACACCTGCTGTGAGTCTGAGCGCATCGACCCATGTCAATCTGCTAGGTTTCGTCATTCGCCTTCAGCCGATTCATTTTGACCTGAGGCAGACTTGCTTCCGAATAAAAAAAATTTGGTAAATGACGACCAAATTTTTCGCTTCATAATTTGTTATCGCTGTCCGGTTAAAACACATCAGAAGCAAAGGACAGCAAAATGCGGAAAACCCTCATTATAGTATCCTTATGCGCTGCTTTTTTTCCGAAGAGCGCGATGTCGTTGACCGTCGACGAGTGCATTGAAGTAGAGCAAAAGTACGGCATAATATCGGATCTGTGCGAACAGCTGTTGGTTAAAGAACAAGAACCAACCGAAGCGGTCGAACCAGCTGCTCAATCGGTCAATGGACCGGTTTTACCAACGCCAAGCAGAAACAACTCGGTGACACAAAAGCAGATAGAAAACCATGTTTTCTTTCCAAACGGCGGCACTGCGTTTGATGATACCGCCCTCAAACAAGTAGAACGTGTTGCAGCCGTTCTAAACACGTCAGTGTTCCAGAACACCTGTGTCCAACTCATTGGGCATTCCGACGACAGTGGATTGGAAAAAACGAACCTAGAAATTGGTTTGAAACGTGCGCAAGGGGTCGCCCGACGTCTTGGCGTCATAGTTTCGCCTAAACGAATCGAAAGCGTTCTTTCGATGGGAGAGACGAAGCCATTAAGCAATATCGCTCCCAGTAACCGCTTCCAAAGGCGCGTTGAGATACGCGTGCGCCGCTGCCAAACTTAAGCCAAATCAAATTCCAAGCGCAGATCTGAAGAGGCCCCATAAATCCGTTAAAATCTTGCACTCGTTAGTTTGCAATTCGGACGTATTTCCGCGAGGTTGCGGCATGCAGCAATCTTGTGGTTTCAATGTCTGATCAAGTGTCCGCCCTGTCTCTCGCGATTGATCTTGTCGCGAGCCGAGACCCGGACCTTGTTGAGATTATTTTGCTGTCCCTGCAGGTAAGTCTTACAGCAGTTTTTTTGGCAGTCGTGATCGGGTTCAGTCTGGGTGCGTTGATTGCAACAACCAGATTCACAGGGCGCAACGTGCTTGTAGTGCTGATTAACGCTTTGATGGGATTACCACCCGTCGTCGTGGGACTCATCGTCTACTTACAGCTTTCAAGATCAGGGCCACTCGGTTTTCTGGGCCTGCTTTATACGCCAACGGCAATGATAATTGCCCAGACAATTCTAATCACCCCGATAATTGCTGCGCTTTCGCGTCAGGTCTTGGAGGACATGTACAAAGAATACGCTGAACAATTTCGCGCTTTCGCACTATCACGCCGACATATCATAATCGCGCTTCTTTGGGACGCTAGGGTGTCCTTAGTCACCGTCGCGCTCGCGGGGTTCGGCCGTGCCGTGGCGGAAGTTGGAGCGGTTATGATCGTAGGCGGGAACATCGACCACCTTAGCCGCGTGATGACAACGGCAATTGCTCTCGAGACTTCCAAAGGCAACCTCGCCTTGGCTATGGCGCTTGGCCTGGTTTTGATGTGCATATCGCTGGCGATCAATGCCGCTGCACACACTTTGCGTTACACACAGATGCGGCCGTCTTATGCATGACGCGAAACGTGAGGCAGGTTTGTGCGTCTCAGATCTTGAACTACAGCTTGATGGCAGAGTTCTTCTTTCCAACATCAATTTTACCCTATCCGCTCGTGGAATTACGGTTCTTATGGGGCCAAATGGTGCTGGTAAAAGCCTTTTGTTGCGGGTGCTGCATGGGCTGATTCCCGCAACGCGTGGCGAAGTGGACTGGTCTGGTGAACCTATTTCCACAGATTTGACCAGACGGCAGTCTTTGGTATTCCAGGCGCCAGTTCTGTTGCGCCGCTCGGTCGCTGCAAATCTAGATTTCGTACTGCGCGCACGCGGTCAATTTGATCGAGAGAAGCGTAACCATGCCCTTGCACAAGTTGGCCTGCTTGAACTCGCAAGGCATCCTGCGAGGGCACTTTCAGGTGGAGAAAAACAAAGACTGGCTCTTGCACGAGCGTTGGTTACGGCGCCAGAAGCGCTTTTGTTGGACGAACCCACCGCCAACCTAGACCCGGCGGCAGTCGACGCGATTGAAAACACTGTAAGACAAACCGCAGCAGAAGGAGCCAAAGTGGTTTTTGTAACGCATGATATCGGACAGGCGCGAAGACTGGCCGAGGACGTACTTTTCTTGCACCGCGGCGAACTTCTTGAACATCAATCATCGGAGGAATTTTTTGCAAAACCCTCAAGCGCCGCTGCTCGTTCGTATCTTGAAGGGAAAATTACATTATGATCACTTCCAAGACTTGGTTCGTGGCTCGATTTTTCTCCAGTTTTTTAATTGCATTCAACTTTGGTCAAGTTGTTACAGCAAAAGAAAAAATCATACTCCAATCCACGACTTCAACAGCAAACTCCGGGCTTTATGAACATATATTGCCAGTCTTTGAAGCGCAGTTGAACATCGCAGTCCGAGTAGTTGCCGTGGGCACAGGTCAGGCAATCAGAAACGCGGACAACTGCGATGGTGACGTATTACTTGTGCATGCCCGCGAGGCAGAAGAACGGTTCGTTGAAGAAGGAAAAGGCGTCTTTCGCGCGGACGTGATGTATAACGACTTCGTTGTCGTGGGTCCAAAACACGATCCAGCAAATCTACGCGCGTTAGGTACTGTCCGAGAAGCACTGCGACAAGTTGCACTGACAAGGTCGAAATTTGTCTCGCGCAGCGACGACAGCGGCACACACCGTAAAGAAATGCGACTATGGGCAAGCGCCGATTATGACCCACTGCCCGCCTCAGGCGATTGGTATCTCGAGACTGGTGCGGGTATGGGTGCTACGCTCAACACGGGGGTTGGGCTCGCAGCATATGTATTGACAGACCGCGCAACTTGGATCGCTTTTAACAACAAATCCGATTATGAAATTCTGGTAGAAGGTGACCCAGCGCTCTTCAATCAGTACGGGGTTATTCCGATCAGCGCTGAACACTGTCCATCCGTGAGCGGCAATTCAGCGCTCAAATTTGTCGCTTGGATACTCTCAGAAACAGGCCAAGAAGCGATCGAAAGCTTTGAGCTTGGCGGCACGCAATTGTTCTTCCCAAACGCATCAACCAACTTCGAAATAGACGTACCAGACTAGGAAATTATTCTACTTCGTCTTCAAGATGCAGCTTCATATCAATCAACACCTGCTGAAGAGCAGTGGTTTCTCTCAAAAGCCGTTTGGCCTCGTTCATGCTTATGACACCGTCTTCAATCGACTGTTGATACTCCGCCATCAGCATTGCAAACCGTTGAGACAGGGCGATCACATCGGCATTTACGCCGCCTGAACCAGTCGTATTAGGACGTCGATCATCATACTCAATTTGAAGACCGTTCAACTCAGCGAGTGCCGCCGTAACGTGAGGATAGGATGCGGATGCCTCTAATGCCGCGACGGTATCAATTGGCATATACCGGTCCGTATGTTCATCATGGTCAGAGTAATATCGCCCCAGCGTTGCCTTTGACTTACCGCTCAACTCACAAGCCGGTTCAATACCCACGTCTTTTACGAGAGCCTCGGTGTGCTTTTTCAAGTATCGTCCGGCAATTGCCATGCGTCATCGTCCTTCACTGACGGCCCTTATCACGATTTCTGGGTCGCTCTGCAATCCTGCAATTTAGAAAGTGAGACGGAGCTGCCTCATGGGATTTTCATTATACAAGGCGGTCGTGGCAAGTCCGAAAGATAATTCACTTGAAAATAGACAAGAAAACACCGCGTAATTTCAGGCTCTTTCGACTAAAACAGAGCCGACCGAGTACCCCGCACCGAAGGAGCAAATCAGGCCGCGGTCGCCAGGTTTCAGATCGTCGGAATACTTCGAGAAGGCAATGATCGATCCCGCAGAAGACGTATTAGCGTAGTCTTGCAGTATGTTTGGTTGCTCTGAAGGGGCCGGTGTGCGGCCCATGACCTTGCGACCGATAAAGTCGTTCATGGATTTGTTGGCCTGATGGAGCCAAATGCGTTTGAGGTCTTCTGGCGCGACACCTTCTTGCTTCATATGCTCAGCCACGTGCGAAGAAACCAACGGTAAAACCTCCTTGAAGACTTTGCGACCCTCCTGCACGAAAAGCATGTCCCGACGATCATCCATGTGACCTACTCTGGTGCGTCGAAGATATCCGTTGTTATTACGAATATTGTTGGAAAACTGCGTGGCGCATCGCGTGGACTGCACCACAAAATGACCGCCCTTGGCGTCCTCGGCGCGCTCCATCACAACCGCTGTACAGACATCACCAAAGATAAAGTGACAATCCCTGTCGCGCCATTCCAGGTGACCAGAGCAAATCTCAGGACTCACAACTATGGCCCGCTCGACCGAGCCAGACCTGATCATATCAGCGGCGGCCTGAATGCCGAAAGTCGCAGAGGAACAAGCCACGTTCATGTCAAACGCAAACCCGCCCGCACCCAAAATTTGTTGAATTTCAATCGCGATCGCAGGATAGGCTCTCTCATGGTTGGAAGCCGCACAAATGATGAGGTCAATTTCATCAGCGGTACGATCTGCTTGATTGAGAGCCTTGCCGCATGCATCAAGCGCCATTTCCGCCATCAATCCAGGTTCGTCGTTACTGCGCTCTGGTAGAATTGGGTGCATAATCAACGGGTCAAGCACACCTGTCTTATCCAAAACGAAACGACGCTCGATACCCGAAGCACTCTCAATGAATTCAGAAGAAGATGGTGCTTTTGCTTCAAGCTGCCCCGCCTTAATCGCGGCGGCATTTTCAGAATTGTAGCGCTCAGCGTACGCGTTGAATGCCTCGACCAGTTCGTCGTTTGTTATGACCTGTTCTGGTGTGAATACACCGGTTCCCGTGATGGCGGGTTGGAACATGAAAGACCCCTTCGCAAGTGTTTCCACAACATCTCAACCAAACCGTCACGTCAAGCGTAGGCAACGCATCACTAGTTAATGCATACGGTTGCCAACCGGCACCTTTCTATCCGGCTGCAAAAGCACGACATTATCGTCAGCGTCGCTTAAACCCAAAACCAAAACTTCTGACATAAAAGGACCAATTTGGCGTGGTTCAAAATTCGTGACTGCAATCACCTGACGACCGATAAGACTTTCCGGTCCGTAATGCTCCGTAATTTGTGCTGAACTTTTCTTTTCACCAATGTCAGCACCAAAATCGATCCAAAGCTTGATTGCAGGTTTTCTCGCTTCTGGAAAAGGTTCAGCACGAACCACTTCGCCAACACGAACATCAATTTTGAGAAACTCATCAAACGCGATCTTTTCAGCCATCGCGCAACTCCTTTGAGCGATTGGTCGCCGCTGCGACTGTGTTTTCGATCAGTTTTGAAAGGCCTGTGGTATCCCTCATCAAGATTTCCAGCCCTGCTTGGGTTGTGCCGTTAGGGCTTGTAACGTTGGTGCGTAATAGCGCGGGCGTCTCGTCGCTTGATTGAGCTAGTGCACCTGCGCCAGCTACCGTTGCTTTGGCCAGTTGCATTGCGAGGTCTGGTGGAAGATCCTGCGCAGCCCCCGCCGCTGCTAAACACTCGATCAAATGGAACACGTAAGCTGGACCAGAACCAGACAGACCAGTGACTGCATCCATTTGGTCCTCTGAACTGAGCTTCACAACTTGACCAACAGCCGAAAGAAGTGTCTCAGCAAGATCTAAGTCCGATGAACTTGTGTTCACGTTTCCAATAATCGCTGTGATTCCTTGACCGATAGCAGCAGGAGTATTGGGCATCGCGCGCACAATCTTTTTGCTCGTTCCAAGTGCATTTTCGAAAGCAGAAATCGGTGTTCCAGCGGCAACGGAAAGATACAACGTGTCCTCGGCCTCAAATGACGTGATGATCGGCAATGCATCTTGCATCAGCTGCGGCTTCACAGCGATAAGTACGATTGCTGGTCCAGCCGGCAGGTCGGTGTTTATTTGCACGCCAGTGTCTTTCAACCAATCGGAAGGGTTAGGATCGATAACCCAAACGGCATCCGGCGAAAGATCGCGATCAAGCCACCCGGAAAGCATCGCCGATCCCATCTTACCGCAGCCCAAGAGAACGAGTCCGCGCTCCGCTACATGATCAAGGTCCATAAAAAATGCCTATCGGTTTTTATCTTCGATCAGATAGACGGCTCGCAGGTTGCTTGCAAACAGCTTGGTTCGTGTTGCAGATCAAAAAAAATGAAAGCTAGTGTTTGTCTAGGCCCGTCCGTACGCCTCGCCTATCGCAACTTGCAAAGCGTCTTGAACAGCGCGATCTCCCCATACCACGAGTTGGAACGCGGGATAAAAACGTTCTGCGCTGAGCACCGCCGCACCGATCAGCGTGTCGATCTGCTCTGGGCTAACACCCTGGGCGCCCGCCATGATCAGTCCATAGCGATAGACCATCAGGTTTTGCTCACCCCAAAATGAGAACGCACCCGCCCAACATTGATCGTTCACCGCGTTCAGCATCTCATAAAGCTGCGGCAGTTTTTCTTCGGGCGGTTCCATTTCAAAAGTGCAAACCATGCGAAGCGTTTCATCATAGGCCGACCATGCAAGTGTAATGGAATAGGTGCGCCACTGCCCTTCTACTGCCATGGCGATTTGATCATCACCAATACGGTCAAAATCCCATTCATGATGCTCCGCGAGGTTTTCGACGATATCGATAGGATGAAGGTCTTCTTGCAAGTACTGCTCAGAAATTGTCATGGACGCCTCTGTTTTGTGGCGTGGGGCGGAAAGCGCCCCAAGCGCTCGTTGCCTGCTCTAGGAGATGTGGTTTTTCGCCATCCTCCTACGAAATATGGTGGAGGTTACTGATGAGGCTGTAAAGTAATTTCTTACAAACACACGTAATAAGTTGTGGATCGTTTTATGCTACGTCCGGTTGAGAAGTATCTGATGACGTGCGTTCTGCTAAAAACTAAGCGCGAGTATCACAGTACACCCAAAGTATAGCTGGGGAGTTCAAAGAGAGTACGTGTTGCCTTGGTAGCCGCGATAACTGCCTTCAATTTTTCGATCGAATGCTACTTTTTGGTCTTTTCCAATTTCGCGAGCCGCGCCTTAAGTTCCTCAGCTTCCTCGCGAGATTTTTGCGCCATCGCTTTTACCGCGTCGAACTCCTCGCGCGTTACAAAATCACGATCGGCTAGCCAACGGTCGATCATTGATTTCATTGCTGTTTCGGCTTCTTCCTTTGCACCTTGGGCCACACCCATAGCGTTGGTCATGAGCTGCGAAATATCATCAAGCACTTTATTGCGGGTTTGCATTTCCATCACCGCTTTGTTTCACTTAAGACCTATATGGGCAGGAACATCCGTCGAGACAAGTACGGCTTTGGCGGCTTTATAACGCAGGTGAGCTATCATGATCGCAGCGATACCGTTTCCAGAAATATCCCCGGATATCTTTTCGATCTCGTTTTTTGGATTTGACTTTGCGCTGCGCTGGTACGCGATGGCCTATATCGGGTCGATCATTCTGGGCTGGTGGCTCGTTGTGAAACTCGTTCAACGAGCCAGTCTTTGGCTAAATGACACATCTCCGATGACAAAGAAGCAGGTCGAAGACCTTGCGACTTGGGTCATTTTGGGGGTGGTGCTAGGCGGTAGGTTGGGGTTTGTGCTGTTCTACCAACCTCTGCACTACCTTGGTAATCCACTAGACATCCTGAAAATTTGGGAAGGCGGAATGTCTTTTCATGGCGGTTTGCTCGGCGTCGTGGTTGCCTGCGTGGTCTTTGCAAAAAGCCAAGGGATCAGTTGGATTACTGTCGCCGATGTGCTTTGCACAGTGCATCCAATTGGGCTTTTTTTCGGAAGGCTCGCCAATTTCATAAACGCCGAATTATGGGGACGTCCGACCGAAGTACCTTGGGGCGTCATTTTCCCAGGAGCAGCAGCACAAGATTGCCCTGATATCGTTGGTCTTTGCGCACGCCATCCCTCGCAACTCTATGAGGCGCTTTTGGAGGGTCTGATACTAGGCGCAGTACTTTTTTATCTCGCTTTGCGGCGGGGCGGTTTCAAGAAACCTGGGCAGGCCACAAGTATATTTTTCATCGGCTACGGCGTTGGCAGGTTCATCGTAGAGTTTGTTCGTCAACCAGATGAGTACTTCGTTGGTCCGAACAATCCGCTTGGCCTAGCCCTGCACATAAATGGAATTGGTCTGACGATGGG